>CAYGKB010000188.1:0-3515 GCA_964350425.1 uncultured Chromatiaceae bacterium
ACATGTAATTGGTCGGCGAGCGACGCATGCCGATGCCCTGCCCGACCGCGTGGGCAGTGACCGGCACGCGAAGGTCCATGCATTTTTGCCAGACCGGGTCATAGTCATACAGGCTGTCGAGCGCCAGCGTATCCACCCAGAAGGCATATTGCCCCAGGCCGGCATCCACATCTGTCACTGCCTCAATAGGCCGTTTCACCAGGTTGGCGAACATAGGCACTTTCAGCCCGAGTTCGTTGATGGCGTAGTCAAGCTCTTCAACAGCCTCTTCGGGCGTGTAGCACGGGATTACGGCCGCCGGTGTCAAACGGTCTTCGGTGCCGCGATAAATATCCGCCATCATCACGTTGTGTGCACGGCATGCAGCACGGCGGGCATCCGGGTCTGTGATTTCCGGCAGCAGAAAGCCAATGGTCGGGTACACGACGGCATAGTCGATGCCCATCTCGGGAAGGCGCTCATGCATGAGCTGCGGCAACATGGCGGTGGCCCGGTCGGTGGTGGCCTCCGCCGGTGCGGCCCAGAATGCCGGCCGGATGGTGCGGTGATAGCGCCGTTCGGCATCGCTCAGGTCATACCAGCTGCCGCTGTTGCGGCTGCCGAAGGCCGCCCAGACTTTTTTTGCCATCTCCGGGCCGCCCACCTGTTTCATGTAGTCGGACATGACCGGGAATATCTCGATCATGTGACCGTCCGAGTCAATGACCGGATGCTTTAGTCGCTGCCGAACGGCAGCCGAAGCGGACAGAGTTTTGTCAGTCATACGTGAACGGTTCCGTCATTTGGCCGCCCTGCTTTGCCACCTTGCCGCTTTTCATCACGAAGTCTATGGCGTGGAGCGCGCGAACATCCTGCAGCGGATCGCCGGTCACCGCGATCAGGTCGGCCAGCTTGCCGGTTTCCAATGTGCCAGCTTCATCATCGATGCCGAACAGTTCCGCTGTAACTACCGTCGCCGAGCGGATTGCATCCATAGGCGACATGCCGAACTCCACCATGAAATCGAATTCCTTCGCGTTGGTGCCGTGTTTAAACGTGCCGGCGTCGGTTCCGAAGGCAATTTTCACCCCGGCAGCATGGGCGCGTTCGAACGCCCGCCATTCATTGCGGATTCTGACCGATTCCGGATTTGGGATATTAAAAATAGGCGGCGGATAGGCGGCTGACAACGTTGGCACCAGAAACACGCCCCGATCCTTCATCATCCTGATGGCTTCGTCGTCGAGCAGAAAGCCGTGTTCGATGGAATCCACGCCGGCACGGATCGCTTCCTTGATAGAAACGGCCGAATAGGCGTGAGTGGTTGCTTTCATGCCGAGCAGATGGGCAGTCTCAACGATCGCCTGGATTTCGTCTGCGAACAACTGCGGATCCAGACCGGTGTTGGAGCCGAAGCCGCCGGTGGACGTGAATTTGATCAGGTCAGCACCGAGTTTGTAGTTATAGCGCACGGCCTTGCGGCACTCGATCGGCCCGTCGCAGGTGCCTTCGGCCAGACGCGCGGCGGGGTCACCGGTAGTCAGCATCGGGATGCCATCACCATGCCCGCCGGTTACGGCAAGCGCCGATCCGGAGACCAGAATCCGCGGGCCGACCATGCGGCCCTGGTTTATCGCATCGCGCGCCGCAAACACAGACTCATCATTGGAGCCTACATCGCGCACCGCCGTGAAGCCGGCAGCCAGATTGCGGCGCGCATAGATCATCGCATTAACTGCCATTTGCGCTGCGGTCGGATCGGCGCGGTCGCCACGCTCGGTGCGTCGCCGGCTGCGCGAAGGTTCGCCGCGCAGATGCACATGCGAGTCCATCAGGCCGGGCAGTACGAAGTGGTCGGACAGGTCGATGACTTCTACCGCAGAGTCCGCCGGAGCGCCGACTGCATCCGCCGGCAGAAATCCTTTCTCAATACTTCCGATGCGATCGTTGATCACCACGATCGTCATTTTGTTTTGCGCCTTTTTGCCGGGAACTGCAAGCAGCGCGCCGGCGTGGATCACTGTGTAGCGGTCGGGCTGCGGCGCAGAACCACTGCGGTGCATCTGCGCCTGAACGCCTGGCGCCAGAGTCAGGATGGCAATAAACGCGATAACGGCTTTCATTCTAATTTCCCCGGATTTGCCAGTCATGATCATGCCATTGCTGGCAGCAAAGTGCAGCCGCCGGCTCGTCGTCTGGTGTGCACTGCAGGGTTCTGGGAGAATGGCCGGGCTATCAGTAATCTGCAGACAACGAGGATATAGCTATGCGGGCTGCCAGTGCTTTCATCGTATTGTTTCTGACCATGCTGGTCGGCTGTGACCGGGAACAGTCGCCTGAAACTGTCGCTGCCGCATTGCCGTCTGCCGCAATACCAACCGGCCAACTCGGCGACGCGGTGACGCCCGAACACTATCGCCTCGACCTGACCATTCTGCCGGATCGGGAGACCTTCCGCGGCATTACCGAGATAGACGTTAGCGTCGCCGCGCCAACTGCAGTTATCTACCTCCACGGCAATGGCCTGGAAGTTTCCACAGCGGCGCTGCTTAATGCAGACGGCGATAGCTTTGCTGCTGTCTACGAACAGGTGGACGATACCGGTGTTGTCCGGCTGAACTTTGCTGAACCCGTGCCGGCAGGTTCCGGTACGCTGCGAATTGTGTATACCGCTCCGTTTCGTAAGCGCGGCGATGGCTTGCACCGCGGTGAAATTGCGGGCAAGTATTACGCCTTTACACAATTTCAGCCGATCGACGCGCGGCGAGTGTTTCCGGGGTTCGATGAACCGGCTTTTAAAACACCTTTCGATATTACCGTTACGGCGCATGCCAGCGATGTTGTGATCGGCAACGGCCCGATTATTGCCGAGCAGCCAGCCGGCGACGGTCTGAAGCGGGTAACGCTGCAAACAACTGAACCGTTGCCGACGTATCTGCTCGCGTTCGCGGTCGGCCCGCTCGACGTCATTGAAGCGCCGGCGCTGCCGCCGAACGACTTGCGGGCCAGGTCGTTGCCGTTTCGGGTAGCCGCGACCAGCGGCAATGGCAAGCGGCTGAATTTTGCGCTTAACAACACGCAGGAAATCGTTGACTACCTCGAAGACTATTTCGCGGTCGCTTACCCCTACCCGAAGCTGGATCTGATCGCTTCGCCGGAGCGCGGTACCGGCGCCATGGAGAATGCCGGCGCGATTGTCTACGGGGATGCCGCAATCCTGCTGGCCGAGAACGCGCCGCAGGAACAACGGCAGCGCTTTGTATCGATTCATGCGCATGAACTTGCACACCACTGGTTCGGCAACCTGGTA
The DNA here is from genome assembly GCA_964350425.1 of uncultured Chromatiaceae bacterium. Lineage (GTDB taxonomy): Bacteria > Pseudomonadota > Gammaproteobacteria > Steroidobacterales. Next base: position 3,290 of record CAYGKB010000188.1, read on the forward strand.
ACGCCCAAATGGTGGGACGACATCTGGTTGAATGAATCGTTTGCGACCTGGATGGGCAACAAGGCCGCGCACGCTTACGCACCGGAGTACCAGCTCGATATGGTGTCGCTGGTGCAGACGCTGGCGGCCATGAATCTTGACGGACGGATCTCGGCACGCCAGATACGTCAGCCGGTAACCCATAACCGGCAGATCGCCAGTTCGTTTGATGGCATTACGTATCTGA
>CAYGKB010000189.1:0-3499 GCA_964350425.1 uncultured Chromatiaceae bacterium
CCCGCACGCGCACACCAAGCATCCGCGAAGTCGGGCTCGAGAAAGTTCGCGAGGGTGTTACGACACTTGAAGAAGTGTTACGCGTGACCCAGGCAGATTAGTCACAGCAGCAGAGTTTTGCATTGGGCGCTTTCGAATACACCGCGGTAGATAACGCCGGCAAACAGCATAAAGGCGTGCTGGAAGGCGATACCGCCAAGCAGGTTCGCCAGCAGCTGCGGGAAAAGCAGTTGCTGCCGCTGAGCGTCAACGAAAGCGCCAAACAGGAATCTACCCGGCAGGCCTCATTCAGCATCAAAAGTGGCCTGTCAACCACCGACCTGGCAATCCTGACGCGACAACTGGCCACGCTGGTTCAATCAGGCATGCCGCTGGAGCAGTCGCTGGCCGCTATCGGCGAACAGAGCGAAAACGCCCGCATGAAAAGCATCGTGTTAGGGGTCCGGGCCCGGGTACGCGAGGGTTACAGTTTTGCCGATGGCCTGAAAGATTTCCCGCGTGCCTTCCCGGATATCTACCGGGCCACCGTGGAGGCCGGCGAACAGTCAGGCCATCTCGATGCCGTGCTCGAGCGGCTGGCGGACTACACCGAAAGCCGGCAGGAGCTGTCACAGACAGTGCGCAACGCAATGATCTATCCGTCCGTGCTGCTGGGTTTCTGCCTGCTGATCATTACGCTCATGATGGCCTATGTCGTGCCCAAGGTTGTCGGCGTATTCACCAATACCGGCCAGGCATTGCCCGCGCCTACTGCGATGCTGATTGCCACCAGCGATTTTGTGCAGAACTGGGGCTGGTTGCTGCTGATCCTGCTGGTCGCAGCAGGGTTCGGCTTCGCGCGGTTACTGAAGTTACCGGAACCGCGCAAGCGCTTCGATCAGTTTGTGCTGCGCCTGCCGGTGGTGGGACGCATTATTCGCGGCATCAACACGGCCCGCTTCACGCGCACCTTCAGCATCATGACCGGCAGCGGCGTGCCTATCCTCGAGGGACTGCGCATCTCGGCCGCGGTGATCACCAACGCACCGATGCGCGAGTCGGTCGAAGACGCCGCACTGCGCATCCGCGAAGGCGCGCCCATCGGCGCTTCACTGGCCAAGGGCAGGCAGTTCCCGCCGCTGTGTATCCACCTGATTTCCAGTGGTGAGGCCAGCGGCGAACTGGAGCGCATGCTCGGTAAGGCGGCCGGCCAGCAGGAGCGGGAAATGGACGGTCTGATCGGCACCCTGCTGAATATCCTTGAGCCGGCCATGATCATTTTCATGGGCATTATCGTGCTGGCGATTGTGGTTGCCCTGCTGCTGCCCATCTTCGAAATGAACAAGCTTGTCCTGTAGAGCAAAGCCTTAGCGCGCAAGGCTCACAGCCGGATAGCCGGGTCAAATAGCGGCCTGCTTCGCAAAACCTGCATTTTTCGTGTGACCTGCTTCACGTTTCCGGAATTTATGCCCTTTTAACGTCTTGTCTCCCCGTTACTTAGCGTTTTATAAACGCTGCAACGGTTGTTGTTACATAACGACATGGTCTGAAGACAGGAGGTCTGCCATGGGTATTCACTACCACGAAGATGAAGCGGTCATGGATGATCGCGATGACATAGACGGCGCAGCCGACTATGACGATGTGGACGAGTTCGCCGAAACCGCCGTGCTGGATATTGACGACGACGCTGACGAGAACGACGACACGGCCGATGACGAAGTCTATAAGGCAGAAGCCTCGGTAGACGACTACGTCGGTGACAGCTCGGTGGTATTCGATGTTGACGATCTGGTCGCCCAGTTTGAGGCCGAGACCGGCAGTTCGGCCAATCCGTCCAGCCGGCTGCGCAGACGCCTGGAAGCCATTGCTGAACGCAAGCGCCGCCATGACGACCTGCTGGATTTTGCCGACTACGATCTCGATCACTGAGCAGCCGGCCCATTCACCCGTCAGTGAAAATCGCGACTGCTCACGCTCAGATCGGCCAGCAAACTGCTGCGATCGGCGAGCCGCCGCGCTATCACATGCAACACCCCGTCCTGCTTTTGCACCTGCCCCTGCACTTCCAGCAGGGATGCATGCAATAACTCCGCACGCTGGCGCTCAGCCAGCCGCTCCCACACCACCAGGTTAATAAAGCCGGTTTCGTCTTCGAGCGTGACAAAGGTCACGTTGGCCGCGCTGCCGGGCCGCTGCCGGGTTATCACCAGCCCGGCGGTGGTGACCTGTGCGCCGTCAGCGGCCTGCCAGAGCTGGCGGGCCTGCAGGCAGTGTTCGGGCAGGCCGGAGCGCACCATCGCCAGCGGATGTTCACGCAGGCTCAGACCGGTGGTGGCGTAATCACTGATTACCGATGTCATCGCAGCGGGTGGCGGCAACAATGGTTCGGCTTCATTAAATGACGGGATTTTCAGTAGCGGCATGGGCTTTTCCACGCCGGCGACGTGCCAGCGGGCACGATGGCGGTTGCCGGTCAGGGGGCGCAGGGCATCGGCGGCCGCCAGCGCTCCCAGTTCGTTGGCCGGCAGGCCGGTGCGCCGGGCCAGTTCGGTGGTACTGGCATACGGGGTGGCGCCGCGCGCTGTGGCGAGCCGCCGGGCGGCGGCTGCCGACAGCCCCTTAACCCGGTTAAAACCCAGCCGCAGGGCGGCGCTGCCAAAGGCGCCCTGCTCCAGGCTGCATTCCGCCTCGCTGCGGTTGACGTCCACGGGACGCACTTCCACGCCATGACGTTGCGCCATCTGCACCAGCTGCGAAGGCGCGTAAAACCCCATCGGCTGACTGTTCAGCAACGCGCAGGTAAACGCCGCCGGTTCATGACATTTGAGCCAGGCCGACACGTACACCAGCAAGGCAAAGCTGGCGGCGTGCGATTCCGGAAAACCGTATTCGCCAAAGCCCTGTATCTGTCTGAAAATTTGCCGGGCGAAGTCTGCTGCATAACCGCGCTCACGCATGCCCTCGATCAGGCGCCGTTCAAACGGCCCCAGCCCGCCGCGGCGCTTCCAGGCTGCCATTGCCCGCCGCAACTGATCGGCCTCGCCACCGGAAAAACCGGCTGCAACAATCGCGAGCTGCATCACCTGTTCCTGAAATATCGGCACTCCGAGGGTACGTTTCAGAACCTGGCGCACTGCCTCGCTCGGATAACTCACCGGTTCCTGCCCGCTGCGGCGGCGTAAATACGGATGCACCATGTCGCCCTGAATAGGGCCGGGACGGACAATGGCGACCTCGATCACCAGATCATAAAAACAACGCGGCTTAAGCCGTGGCAGCATGGCCATCTGTGCCCGTGATTCGATCTGGAACACGCCCACCGTATCGCCGCGACTGATCATGTCGTAAACCCGGGTATCTTCAGCCGGTATCGTCGCCATGCTAAGCCGACGGCCGTCCCACGCACGCAGCAACTCAAAACTGCGACGAATCACTGTCAACATACCCAACGCCAGCACATCCACCTTGAGCAGGCCCAGATCGTCCAGATCGTTCTTGTCCCACTGGATGACAGTCC
>CAYGKB010000190.1:0-3482 GCA_964350425.1 uncultured Chromatiaceae bacterium
GTGGGTTTTTACTCTGACCCCAATTATTGACTTTATCGATACCCCTCCGCCTGCAGCAAAAACAACCTCGCATAAACTCCATCCTTCGCCAGCAGCTCATCATGCCCGCCGAACTCAATAATCCGGCCTTCATCCAGCACGGCAATCTGATCGGCCTGCCTGACAGTTGAAAAGCGGTGCGAAATCAGCACGGTGATTTTGCCCTCGGTGTGTTCGCGGAAGTATTCGAACAGCTCGGCTTCGGCTGCGGCATCCATCGCTGCGGTGGGTTCGTCCAGCACCAGCACTTCGGCCTTGCTGCGCATGAAGGCGCGTGACAAGGCGACTTTTTGCCATTGCCCGGTGGAGAGTTCTTTGCCGCCCTTGAACCAGCTACCGAGTTGAGTCTTGAAGCCCCACGGCAGCTTATCGACAAACGGTTGCGCCATGCCCTTGGTGGCGGCATCGGCCCAGCGGACTTCGTCATCAAAGCCTTCGACATCGCCCGCGCCGATGTTTTCGCCCACGGTGAATTGATACTTGTTAAAGTCCTGGAAGATCACGCCAATGCAGCGGTGCAGGGCTTCGGGTTCCCACTCGCGCACGTCGCGGCCGTGCACCATGACTCTGCCGCTGTCCGGCTCATAGAATCCGCACAGCAACTTAATCAGTGTGGACTTGCCCGCACCGTTTTCGCCGACCAGCGCCAGGCTTTCGCCGGGTTTGACGTGCAGATTAATGTCCGTAAGCGTTGCTGCCGGCGCATCGGGGTAGGTGAAGCTGACGTGTTCAAAGCGGATGCCGTCTTCCGGGTGCGGGCCGGTGGTTTCGATGCCGGCTCCCGCCTGCGGCTCCTGCTCCAGGTACTCATACAGGTTGGTGAGGTAAAGGTTGTCTTCGTACATGCCGCCGATGGAGCCGAGGCCCGCCGACACCGCGCCCTGGCCCTGGCGGAACAGCAGCAGGTACATGGTCATCTCGCCGAGCGTGATGCTGGTATCAATCGCGGCAATCACAATCCACGCGTACGCACCGTACAGCGCCAGCGTGCCAATTAATGTCAGCAGCAGTCCCCAGCCTTCGCGGCGCAAGGTTAATGCCCGATCTTCGGCATAAACTTTAAGAAAAATATCTTTGTAACGCTTGAGCATCAGCGGGCCGAGGCCAAACAGTTTGACCTCTTTGGCGTGATCCTCGCGCGCCAGAACAATCTCTAAGTAATTCTGCTCACGCGCTTCCGGTGCACGAAAGCGAAACAATCGGAAGGCATCGCCGGAGAACTTCGTCTCGGCCACGAAGGCGGGCAGACCCGCGACGATCAGCAACACCATCGCCCAGATGGAGAACTGCGCAATCAAAATGCTGAAACTGATCAGCGAGATCAGCTGCTGCACCAGTGCAAAGCTGCGCATCACCAGGCTCAACGGCCGGCTGGAGGCTTCGCGGCGGGCGCGCAGCAGTTTGTCGTAAAACTCGGCGTCTTCGAATTGCGCTAAATCCAGCGTCAGCGCTTTTTCCAGAATCATTTCGTTGACGCGAAAGCCGAGCTGCGCGCGCAGCAGTGACTGACACGCGTTGATGCCGCGCTGGGCGGCATTCAGCAGGGCAATGATGCCGCCTTCGAGGACGACCAGTTGCAGCACCGCCCAGTAATCGGGCACCGCACCGCCTTTGACCAGATCGATCTGCCCGACCACGCCATCGACAATGAGTTTGCCCACCCAGGCCATGGCCGCGGGCAACAGGCCGGCCGTCAGCGTCAGCAGGCCGAGAATAATCGCCAGCCGGTAGTTGGTGTTCCACACCAGTTCCACCGCACGGCGCGTGTAGCCGTACACGGCAAAATGCCGCGTGAAGGCCTCGCCAAAGCTTTTGGCGGGCGCGGCCTGCGGAACGGCGTGCGGGTTGTGGCGGACGGTGCTCATCAGCCCGCCATGTTACGCGATTCAATGCGTCAACATACGGACTTCCACCGATGGTGCACGGCCCTCACTGGCAGTATGGTCAGCGCAGGCCATGCTTTAAGGGAACATTATGTCTGATTTAACCTCCCGGGTAGCTGCGCTTGCAGCGCTCGTTGGCGGTACGCCGTTGCTTGAGATTCATTACCTGCATAACGGCAAGCCCGGCCGTGTGTACGCCAAGTATGAATCTATGAACATGACCGGCAGCGTTAAAGACCGCATGGCCCTGCAGATTCTTGGCAGCGCCTACGCGAGCGGCGAATTGCAGCCGGGCGACACCATTGCCGAAGCCTCCAGTGGCAACACCGGCATTTCCTTTGCCGCGATTGGCCGGGCTCTGGGGCATCGGGTGCGTATTTACATGCCGGACTGGATGAGTCAGGAACGGGTGCAGTTGATGCACGGTCTGGGCGCTGTGGTGGTGCCGGTGTCATCGGCGCAGGGTGGTTTTGTTGCGTCGGTACAAATGGCCGCGGACTACGGCGCTGAAAACGAACACGTTTTTCTGCCGCGCCAGTTCGATAACCCCGTCAATATCGAGGCGCATCAGCACAGCACCGGCCCGGAAATTGAACGGCAGCTCAAACAGTATGGCCGCACTGCCGATGCTTTTGTCGCCGGGGTGGGCACCGGCGGGACGGTGATGGGGGTGGGCCGCTATCTGCGCCAGGCCAATCCGGCCGTGAGTATTCATCCGCTGGAGCCGGCCAATTCACCCACATTGCGGCTGGGCAAGAAGGTGGGCCAGCATCGCATTCAGGGTATCAGCGATGAATTTGTTCCCTCCATCATCGAGCTTGATGAGATTGATGCCATTGTCGACGTGTGGGACGGCGATGCCATCCTGATGGCGCAGGCCCTGTGTCATCAAATCGGTCTTGCGGTGGGCATTTCTTCGGGCGCTAATGTCGTGGGTGCCATGAAGCTGGCCGCTGAGTTGGGCAACGATGCGACGGTTGTCACCGTGCTGCCGGATTCAAACAAGAAATACCTGTCCACCAGCCTGAGTCATGTGGAACCGCCGCAGGATGACTACCTCACTCCCCGGATTGTGTTGCAGCATTTTGCCAGTGTGCGTTAATCCGGCAACGTTTACCCAAAAAATCGTCAAAAATGGCGAATAAAGCCCAAAATGGTTTATAAATCGTCAGTAAAGACGAGTTGACGAATGCGAATAAATAGCTTATTATTCGCCAATTATGACGAATTATACGCAACTATCCGATGAGGCCGTGCTGACGGAGCTGGGCGAGCGTTTGTCGCGCCACCGTATTGATCGCGGTCTGACCCAGGCGCAGCTGGCGGAGCAGGCCGGGGTATCGAAACGCACGGTGGAGCGCATTGAGGCGGGCGCGGCAACGCAACTCGCCAACCTGGTGCGGCTGCTGCGCGTGCTGGATTTGCTCGACAACCTCGGCCAACTGGTGCCGGCCAGTGAACCCGGTCCGATGGAGTTGCTGCAGCATCGTGGCAGCGAACGCCAGCGCGCCTCCGCGACCCGCGTCAGCGAACCCGACAAACCCTGGTCGTGGGATGACG
>CAYGKB010000191.1:0-1604 GCA_964350425.1 uncultured Chromatiaceae bacterium
GGCTCAAGGCTGCCGGGATGGAATTCAACACAGCGCCGATGGCTCAGGACGGCAGTTCCATGGTTTACGGCCGTGACCCGGACGGCAACGTGGTTGAGTTAATTGAATTTGGCGTCTAGGTAACCGCCAACAACATAACGGAGAAACGCAATGAGCCAGCCCTACGACCATCCGGACATGCCGAAACAGTGGGTCAAAGGATTTGTGCCCACGCTTAATGGCACGGGCTCCATGTTTCTGGTGCTCGACGACTACGCCGGGGAATTTATTGAATATTCCGGCCGGTCCGGCCAGCCGGCCGCAGAGATTGGCTGCGCCTACGGCATTGCAACCATAGCGGCGCTGGAACAGGGCGCCACGGTCACAGCGTGTGACATGGAACCGCGGCACCTGAAAATCCTGCAGGAGCGCACACCGGAAAAGCTGCGCGAAAAACTCACAACCAAACTTGGCAAGTTGCCGGATCTTGATCTGCCGGAAAACACCTTTGGCAGCCTGTTGTGCTCGCGGGTACTGCACTTTCTGTACGGCAACGATGTCGAGAAAAGCGTCGCTAAAATGTTTCGCTGGCTGCAACCGGGCGGCCGCTTGTTCCTGGTGGCCGACACGCCTTACGGCATTTTTCGCAATTTCATTCCTGTCTTCGAGGAACGGCTGGCCAACGATGTGCGCTGGCCGGGCGAACTGGAAGATCCGGACCACTATCTACCGTTTGAGGTTCCTGACAAAAGCCGCGGACCGCAGTTTCTTAACCTGCTTTGCCCGGAACAGCTGACACGCACTGCTGAAGAGGCGGGCTTTGTGGTGGAAAGAGCAGGCTTTATCGCCCGCCCGGATTTTTCCGGGCTGGGCCACCTTGACGGCCGCGAAAACAGCGGCCTGGTTGCGGTCAAACCTGCCTGAGATTTTCTGGCGGTTAACCTGGTGATCAGCCCGAGCGGCTGACGCCCAGATCATTAAGCAGACCATCGTGCAGATCATAGATCCAGCCGTGGATAGCCAGTTCCTGACCGCGCTGCCATGCAGCCCGCACCACCCGCAGGCGGGCAACATTTTCGCTCTGCGCAATCACATTCAGTTCGCACAGCCGCCGCCAGCGTGCGTCATCATCCGGCAGTGCCTCAAGCTCTGCTGCATGCTTGTCGCGAATGCGCCGCAGGTGCTCGACCCAGAATTCCAACGGATCCTCAAGGGTGTTGCCAAGCGCCGCATTGACGCCGCCGCAACGGTAGTGACCACAAACAATAATATGTTTTACCTGCAGTGTATCAACCGCATATTGAATAACTGAGGCGCTGTTGACATCCTCCCGCGGCACCACGTTGGCTATATTGCGGTGGACAAAAACCTCGCCCGGCTGCAGCCCGGTAATCTGATTCGCGGGCACGCGACTGTCGGAGCACCCGATCCAGAGAAACTCAGGCTCCTGAATAGCGCACAGCCGTTCAAAAAACTCCGGGTCCTCGGCGACACGGCCTGCCGCCCACTGGCGATTGTACTCAAGCAGATTCTTGTAACTTTCCATGAAAATCCTGTGGCTGTGCACCTGACCGCAGATCAGCAATAAAGCGCATTATCATTGCTCGGGACTATTGCCCCATTTG
>CAYGKB010000191.1:1614-3449 GCA_964350425.1 uncultured Chromatiaceae bacterium
TGAGATCAATGTTGAAACCGGTGATCACGCCAGGTTCAGCCTCGCCTTGCAGCAGCGCCGCCAGATACCCGGGGGCAATAAAGTGGCAATAGTGCACTCCGCGGAACCGCTCGGGTGCATTCTGATAACGCGGGTCGCCGAAGTCCTGCACAAAAGCCTTGGTGGCAATATGCAGGCCGCCCTCACTGTCCACGTCGGTCATCTTAAAAGTCTTCAGCCAGTCCGGCCCGCCGATAATCGGCTCACCTGCATCGGTGTGGGTTTCGTCAGCCTCGAAGCTTACCTGCCTATATCTGGGCTCGCGAACCCAGCTTGAAACCAGGCGGAACACTTCACGATTCATATCCTGACAAACACCGGCCGGCCCGGCGGTACCCTCACCATATACCGGGTTCAGGTGACTCTCGTTCTTGAGCTTGCAGGAAACGGCGAACACTGCACCGGTTTCGTCCTGCCAGTTGTACTGCTGAATCTGCGGCCCGTTGGGACCATTCAGAATGGCCTTGGATTTCACAAAGTCATTAAATTCTTCGTGCACCACCAGTTCAAAGCGCATCCCGGTGCGTTCTACCACCCGCTGAGCAGACAGGCAGAACCTGTCCAGTTCCGGCATCTCACGCAGCCGCGCAAAATCTTCGGGAGATTCGCTGCACGCTGTCAGCGCAGTCAGACAGGCAACAGAGATCAGGACACGCATCACTAATTCAGGGGACTAAAGGGTTTTCAGGTAGGCAGCAATGGCGGCGAGATCACCGGCCTCCATCCAGGCAAAACCCGGCATCGGAATACCGGTCACGCTGGCGGGATCTGTCGGCAGCCGGCCGACTTTAAGAAACTCGATCAATTCCGCCTCACTGGAGTCCGCGACCAGGCCGGAGGCTGTCAGGTCCAGCCCAAGCCCTTCGATACCCTTGGCATCCGCGCCATGACAGGCCGTGCATTGCGCAGCAAAAGCCGCCGGCGCAGCCGCAGCGGCGGCCGGCTCTGCTGCCGGTGCCGGTGCCAGTTCCCGCGGTGCCCGGCTGGCCATGCCAAACGGCGCCACCTGGCCATCAGCATCAACAGAGACCAGCGGTGCATCGCCGGAGGGCGTGGGCTGCAATGCGTAGTCGTCAGCGGTGACCTTATTCGGCCCCTTGCTCATGTCGAGTCCGGCACCGGTTTCGGCAGCCACGCCGCCGCTGTCATCGGGCTGCCCGCAGGCGCCCAGCGTCAACAACGCGACAAGAAAAAAGATTTTCGGAAGGCTGGCAACTTTCATATCGAGTCCTGCGGGGTCCGGCCCCGGAATCTGTTTGCGGTTCAGGCGATTTTCACGTCCGGGATGTTGAACAGCGATTTCCACTCACGTGCGATCAGCAGATCCATCAATTCACTTTCCTTGCCTTCACGCTTGCGCTCCATTTCTTCATGCAAGGTGATCAGGGCCTGATCAACATCGGGGCCGAAAAGACTGCGCAAATACTCCATCGGTACACGGGGGTCGCTTTCGTCAACGAAATTGCCGTTCTCGTCAAATTTAGGCGGCAGAATCGGCGGCACATAAAACACATTCGGCTCGGTACCGTATTCAGGGTGCAACGGCAGGGCGACTTTCCACTGGTTTACCAGTTTATCGATAGGGCCGTTCTCATCATCCAGCATGCCGACAAAACGCAGTCGGCCCGGACACTGACGGGCACACGCGGGCGCCACTCCTTCTTCAACGCGCGGGAAACAGAAAATGCATTTCTGACTCTTGCCCTGGGTGTAATTGAAATACACTTTGTCATAAGGACACGCCTTGTTGCACTCGCGAAAGCCCTGGCACTTGTCCTGATCCACCAGCACGATGC
>CAYGKB010000192.1:0-3438 GCA_964350425.1 uncultured Chromatiaceae bacterium
CCTTAAAATTCTGTAGCGGCTGTCCGATTCACTCTCGAAATACAGCACAGCATCAACCATATGCTCCAGCACTCGCGGACCGGCGATATTGCCTTCCTTGGTTACATGGCCGACCAGCAATACGGTGGTGCCGGTGGTTTTCGCATAGCGCACCAGTTGCGATGCTGTTTCGCGCAGCTGGCTGACAGAACCGGGCGCAGATGCAACGTCTTCGCTGTAAAGCGTTTGCACTGAATCAATAATCACGCAGGCAGGTTTCTCCTGCTGCAGAGCCGCCAGCAGATGCTCAACACAGGTTTCAGCTATTACGGCGAGATGCTCGGTTGCCACTTCCAGACGCCGGGCTCGCATGGCAATCTGCTGCAAGGACTCTTCGCCGGTAACATACAAAACTTTGTGCCCGGCAGGTTGCCCGCCTGCAGCCTGCAATAACAAGGTGGACTTACCAATACCGGGGTCGCCGCCGATGAGCACGACCGAACCGGTAACCAGCCCGCCGCCCAGCACACGATCAAATTCGCCGATACCGGTCGGCACACGCTCGATGTCAGTCTGCTCCAGTTCAGCGAGCCGCAGCCCCTTCACCTCGCCCGCATATCCGGTGCGCCGCGCCGGCGCAGCGGCACCGGCTTCGAGCGAATTCCATGCGCCGCAGGCGGGACACTGACCCTGCCATTTAAGCGTGTGCCCGCCGCATTCGCTGCAGACAAAAGTTTTTCCGGCTTTACTCATAAAAGTGTGATCATGGTCTCATCCCGGGGCCGCAAAAATGGCCGAAACCCGCATGTTTAAAGGGAAAACACCACTTGGTTCTCATCTTCCTCGGGACAGGGAATTTAACATGTGCCAATGAATTCGGTTGCGACCACAAACCCGGCCTCCGGTGCAACGCCGCGGCTGGCCGGAGTCCTGCTGCTGACCATATTGCTGGTCAGCCTGCTGGCGCGCCTTGGCGATCTGGAAAACCGGGTCTACGACTGGTTTCAACAATACCAGTACCTGGCGGCCTCCGACCAGATCGTACTGGTAACCGTCGAACCTTCCGGCAACGGCGGAACCGATGGCTGGAGCGCCGGCAGTTTCGGTGCGCTGGTCACAGCATTGCAGCAGAGCGATGCCCGGCTTATCGCCGCCACCCAGCCACTGCGCCTGCCCGCTGTGCCGCCGGCTGAACAAATTCAGGCACTGGCCGAACTGGAACGTCAGGCCGGCCGCTCCGGCACGGTTGCCAGCGAGCTGAAACGCCTGACCGCGCAACTGGCCGGCTTTCGCAGAAACTACGACGATCAGCAAGCCTTGACTGAACAATTGCGGGTTGCCGGCAATGTGCTGCTGTCTGTGCATGTCAGCGAAATCGGTGGCACCGGCACAAAGCTGTCTGCCGAGTGCGCAGCGCACCAGGTGAACCAGCAAGGTGCCGAACCCGGCTCGCTGACCAATGTCAGGTCGGCCGACAGTCTGCTGGCGCCGCCACCGGCCATATGCGCTGCCAGTCGCGCGATTGGTTTCAACAGCGACGCCGCCGGCCATCGCGCAACCCGTCTGCTGATAGACAATAACGGCGTGCTGGTGCCGTCGCTGCCGCTGGCCATTCTGGCCGCCTTGGGCGGCAACAACCAGAATATTGTGGTGGCATCTGCCAACGCTTTAACGATTGCCGACCGGGTGCTGACTACAGGACCCGGCTTTGCAGTTCTGCGCCGCATCTACAGCAATCGCGACGAGCAGCCGGCGTTTGCCAGTGTGAGCGCTGCGGAGCTGCTGAACGGCGTCGCCGACAAGGAATTACTCGCGGGTCGCATTGCACTGATCGGTGCCGCCGAAAATTCCGTCCCGGCACCGGCTCTGCTGGATACGGCAACCGGACTGTCAAATTTACTGCAAGGTGACTACCTGTTGCGTCCTGATTGGCTGAGCTGGCTGGAATACGGCATGCTCGCGGCGGTACTGCTGCTGGTCCTGTTCTGGCTGCCGGCCATGCCTGCCGTGGGCGCAGCCATGGTCGGCCTGGTGCTGGCGACTATTGTCCTCAGCCTGGAGGCCTGGCTGCTGGTTTCGGCGCATGTCTGGGTGCAGCTTGGCACAGCCTCGGCCTGCGCCGCTGCGGCAGTCTGGGTGGCCAATTTTGTGCGCGGCATCCGGCCCGCCGCCGCGAGCGGCGCAACAACACGGTCTGCCAGGCCAGGAGTTAGCAAGGTGGGCGGCAAGCCCGATGAACTGGACCTGCAATTTTCGGTATTGCGGCAACAGCCGTGGAACGACGACACCAAAGAAAAAATGTATCAGATCGCGTTTCATCATGGCCGCGCCGAAGAATTTGCCAAAGCCGAACGGGTGCTGCGCTACATATATCAGCATGATCCCGACTACAAAGATGTCGCGCGCCTGCTGGAAAAACTCAGCGGCCAGAAACAATATGCACCCCTGAACCGCAGCAGCTCGGCGGAGTCCGACAGCGCTGCGCCTGCCGGAGGGGGTCAGCAAATGCTCGGCCGCTACACCATCGAACGCAAGCTGGGTGAAGGCGCGATGGCCACCGTTTATCTTGGCAATGACCCGAAAATCGGCCGCAAAGTAGCCATCAAAACTGTCGCGCTGGCTGAAGAGTTTGACGACGCGAAGCTCGCCGAAGCGCGACAGCAGTTTATGCGCGAGGCCGAGTCTGCCGGACGCCTGAATCATCCTAATATCATTGCGATTTATGATGTCGGCGAAGACAGTGATGTGTCGTACCTGGCGATGGAATACTTTGACGGCGTGTCATTGCTTAAACATGCGCAAAGCGACGATTTGCTGCCGGCGAGCTGGGTACTGGAACTGATGGCACGGGCCGCTGAAGCACTCGACTATGCGCACCGCCAGGGTGTGGTGCACCGCGACATCAAACCGGCCAATATCATGTATCACGCGGCCTCGGACGAGCTGAAAATCACCGACTTCGGCATTGCCCGGCTGACCGATACCAGCCGCACCAAAACCGGCATTATTCTGGGCACGCCGTCTTTTATGTCGCCGGAACAACTCATGGCGAGTGGTGTAACCGGGCAATCCGATCTGTACTCACTTGGCGTGACGCTATACCAGCTGCTGACCGGTGTAGCACCCTTCCGCGCGGATTCGATCCCGAAGTTGATGGACAAGATCATGCGCGAGGAAGCGCGCCCGGTCACCGAACTCAGGGCTAACCTGCCGGCTTGCGTGGATAGTATTATCAGGACTGCTCTGGCAAAGGAGCCTCAGGATCGGTATAGCAGCGGCAGGGCCATGGCCATGGCCTTGCGTGAATGTGCTGAACGGTTTGAGAGCTGATGTTGATGAGCCTGCTTAACAAAATTTCAGCAGTGGAACTTAGCGACACCGGTCGTGTGCGTGACCACAATGAGGACGCCATCGGCAGCAATCGCGAGGCGGGCTTGTACGTGCTGGCGGATGGCATGG
>CAYGKB010000193.1:0-3398 GCA_964350425.1 uncultured Chromatiaceae bacterium
CCGCCACAGGCAACCAGCAATCCGCACAGGGCCAGCACCGAGAAATTTTGCGTCTTCATGGGAAAAGTTCAGCTCTGCTTAAACAATTAACTCCCATTCTGCCATGCAACGCTTTTCCTCAGCCAATCAATGCATTATGTAATATCGTGTGCCTGCCGAGACCACCCGAAACCCATCAGCCACTTTCCCCCTGCACCCAATAGTCAACGACCTCGGCGGTATGGCCCGAACTTCAACTTCAAAACCATACGCCCCCGGATGATCTACCCATTACACACGAATCCCCGCTATTGGATGTGCAATGCACTTAGTGCAAACTGTTTTTGGTTCAGATCGCTATGCCCGAAAAAAGCCATGCTAAAAAATTTATTCAAAGTGACTGCGTACCCGAATGCATTTACTTCCAAAGAATGCAGAAAAATCATAAGGCAACTGGATAAACCAAGCCTCTTGTCCGAGGCGACTATTGTTAATGAATCTGACAGCAAGCTATACCAAAATAATAATTATCGGAAAGCCTCTGGAACAACGCTAAGAAAAGATGCGGCTGAATTTTCCTGGATACGCAATAGAATTATCAGATACGCTAACGAAGCCAATAAAGTTTACAAAACGAAAGTCACCGGCGATCTCACGGACGACCTGCAGTTTATTAAGTACGGGCAGGGCGGGCATTTTATTCGGCATGCCGACAACGCCGGCCGTAATTTCGTCGCGCTTAGAGAGCTTTCTGTCGTGGTTCAGCTCTCAAGCCCGAAAGAATATCGGGGCGGTGACCTGTTGCTGCAGACGCTGTCCAAAAACCCCGATATAGCACCTAAAGCGCAAGGCACGCTTATCGTGTTTCAGTCCAGTCTTTACCATCAGGTAACGCCGGTGACTGCAGGTATAAGATTTTCAATGGTCGCATGGATGGCGCGCCCACCTACGTTGTGGGACAAAATTAGGCGCATTGATACAACGATGCCTAATTCTGCTCCGGCGTCGATCAAGTAGCGGAAACTCGTCAGCCACTTTCCCCCTGCACCGTCGCAAACCGATAGAACTTGCCGTCCTTGCCGTAGGCTATAACGTCGTATCGAACCGGGTTCGGCGCCTCCATGCCCGGCGATCCCGGCGGCATGCCCGGTACGGCTATACCCTCAATGTCGTCGCGGTTTTCATCCAGCAGCTTCTGAATAATATCGGCAGGAATATGCCCCTCCACCCAATAGTCACCAACCTCGGCGGTATGGCAGGAACCCAGTTGCCTGGGCACCCCAAGCCTGTCCTGCACGGATCGGGTACTCGCCATGTCGCGAACTTCTACTTCAAAACCATTGGCCCGCAGATGATCTACCCATTTGGAACAGCAACCACAGGTCGGCGTCTTGTTCACAACAATAACGGGTCGTGCCGCGGAAGATTCGTCGCTGGATTCCTGCGCCGATAGACCCGAACTGAATGTCATCGCATGCGCTGCCAGCAACGCTATCAGAATTTTTTTCATTGCAGCCACCTGCTTACGTTGTCGATCAGATCTTTCATGTCTCCCCGGGTCTGCGGTAATTCTTCCGGCGGCAGATCAAGATGATTTAACGGCACTTCATCCTGGTACTGCTCGAACACCGGCGCCACCACCTCGGTGGGATACCGCGGGATACGGCGACCTTCGCGCAGTTTCGCTATTGGCAATACCCCTTCAATGATCCCCTCAACATTGCCTTTGAGCTCACCGTAAACTTTGCCGTCCGGCCCTACGATCAGCGAATTGCCGCCGAAAGGCGCGCCGGGACTGCCGGGCGGAAAAGTGATATTCGACATGGCCGAGAACACATTGTGAAAGCGCGCCGTGGCCTTGACGTCCTCAACCGCAAACAGCGTCGCGGTGCGGAACATGATTTCCACGCCGCGCATGGCGAAGGCGGCGAATACAAACGGATCAAGCTGCACGGTACTGACCGCGATATTGCCGTACTCGGTCTGCAGTACCGGGAATTCGGCCTCGATGCCATAGCGCGCCCGGTATTTGTCGCGCACATTCTCGATGGTGGTGGTGGGAATCTCACCGGGCTCGCCCATGCCACTGAGGCGCTTGATATTGCGCGTTTTCCAGTACTTTTCCTTGATCTCACCGTCGCGGCCGATGACAGTATTAATGCTCAGGATATGTCCGGGCCATTCGGCATCGCGCGCGTAACTGCCGAAAATAATGTAGGTGTCACAGGCTTTGGCGATTTCACCCAGGCGGTCGGTTTCCGGACCGGGAATCTCGATCGTGAACTGCAGCTTATTGTCGCGGGTACCGGACGAGTATCCGGTCAGCGGGAATTCGTTGTAGAGAATAAAGTCCGGCTTGCGCCCTTCGCTGCAGGCCCGCTCGGCCCACTCGGCCATGGCAGCAAGATTCGCTTCCAGGCCTGCGGCCACGTTGTCATAGTCCTCGAGGTTTTTTACCCCGGCCTGCACGATCTTGACCACCACTTCATCTTTTTCCAGCGGCACCGTGGGGTAAGTACCATCTGCCCTGACCAGTTCGACACCCGCTGCAGCGGCAGCCGCATTGTCCGCCGGCGGTGCGCAAGCTGTCACCAGCAAGGCTGCCGCCGCCAGAACCCAAACCGAACGCATAACACGAAACATAGGTAACTCCTCTGATTACGCACCTTATTAGATGCGTTAACATCGCCGCATGCAAACTCGCCCCGGACCCCGCACTCCCGCCCTGCCACTCGTTTTGTGTGCTCTGCTGAGCAGCACGCAGGCAGCTGCGTGGCAACACTATGGCGGCGACGAGGGCGGCTCGCACTATGCGCCGCTTAGCCAGATTAGCCGCGACAATGTGAGCAGCCTGCAGCAGGTCTGGTCGTACAGCACCGGTGAAGCGGAAGCCATGCCGGAACGGCGGCCGATGCTGGGCTTTAACGGCACACCGTTGCTGCTGCCCGCGGCTGCCGGCCAGTCGCTGGTGCTGTGTTCGGCGCTGAACCGCCTGATTGCACTGGACCCAGCCACCGGCACGGAACGCTGGCGCTTCGATCCGCGCATCGAATTAGGCCCGGCGGGCAACAAGTTCCTGTGTCGCGGCGTCGCCTACTGGCAGGATCCGGCGGCACCCGCGGCCGCTGCCTGCAAACATCGGGTCTTTATGAGCACCAAGGATCTGCGCCTGATTGCGATTGACGGTCGTACCGGGCAGACCTGCGACGATTTCGGCGCTAGCGGCGAGCTGGACCTGAGCGACACCGTCAGCGACGGCATCCCCAACCTCAACACCGGCGACCTGCAGATGTCGGCGCCGCCGGTGGTGATCGGTGACACCGTCATCACGGGCTTCGCCGACAACACAAAATTCTGGCGCACTGACAATCCGCGCGGGCTGGTACTGGCATTCAATGCACGCTCCGGTGAACCCGCCT
>CAYGKB010000194.1:0-3393 GCA_964350425.1 uncultured Chromatiaceae bacterium
TCTGGCCGGCTCGCGATGAAAAAATACTGACAGCATGGAATGCCCTGATGATAAAGGGGCTGGCAGCGGCCGCGCGCAGGCTGGAGCGGCCGGAGCTGACGGCGGCGGCGCTGGCCGCGCTGACTTTTCTGCGCCGGCAACTGTATGCGGATGGCCGGCTGCTCGCGGTCTACAAGGACGGGCAGGCGCGTTTCAACGCTTATCTTGACGACTACGCGTTTTTGCTCGACGCCAGCATCGAAGTGCTACAGAACCACTGGGACTCCGGGCTGCTGCAATTTGCCATCGAACTGGCGGACGGGCTGCTGGATGAATTCGCCGACAGCGAACGGGGCGGCTTTTATTTCACCGGCAGACGCCACGAAAAACTGGTCCACCGCTCGCGCACCTTCAGCGATGATTCGCTGCCCTCCGGCAACGCTGTCGCTGCCCTGGCGCTAAACCGCCTGGGTCACTTGCTGGCCGAGCCGCGTTACCTGAGCGCGGCCGAAAATACCCTGCGCGCGGCCGCCGAACTGATGGCCGACTTCCCGCACGGTCACGCCAGCATGATCATCGCGCTGGACGAATACCTGGATGCACCGGAAATTTTTGTTATCCGCGGCAGCGCGGATGCTGCCCGGGAATGGGGCCACACCATTGGCGCCCTGTATGCGCCGCACCGACTGATATTTGCCATTCCCGACGACGCCGGCGAATTGCCCGGAGCATTGGCCCAGCGCGCATCAGCGGAGCACACGATTGCTTACCATTGCAAAGGCACCCGGTGCGGCATGCCCATTACCAGCCGCGAAGCATTGCTTGCCGCGGTTACGGAAAGCTGAAACGGCTGTGAACGCTCAGCCGGCGAGGCGGAGCGGCAGACTGCGCAGACGCCGACCCGTCAGGGCGAACACCGCGTTGGCGACCGCCGGGGCAATGGGCGGCACGCCGGGCTCGCCGACTCCGGTCGGGTCTGCATCACTGTCAATGACTGCCACATCAATAACGGGCGCTTCCTGCATGCGCACCATGCGGTAGTCGTGAAAATTGCTTTGCCGGACGCGGCCGGCATCAATGTTGATCTCACCGTACAGGGCGGCAGTCAGACCAAAGATGATGCCGCTTTCCATTTGCTGGCGAATGATGTCCGGCGTGACCGGCCGGCCGCAATCCACCGCGCAGCTCACCCGGTGCACACGGATTTCCTCGCCGGCCGCCGAGCGCCGTAATGACAGTTCCGCCACCTGACCGACGATGGTGCCGAAGGACTTGTATAGCGCCACGCCGCGCGCGCGGCCCGGAGCCGGGTCGCGTTGCCAGCCGGAAATTTCCGCCACTTTATCGAGGACGCGCACATAGCGGGGGTCGGCCAGCCGCCGGCGCCGGTATAGCAGCGGATCGGTCTGTTCCGCATCAGCCAGCTCATCAATAAAACTTTCCACCACAAAAGCATTGTAGGAGTTGCCAACCGAGCGCCAGATTGACACCGGCACGCCGGGATCATGCGCGAACTGCAGAAAACTCATGTCGGGCATGTCATAAATCAGTTCAGCCGCGCCTTCGCGAGCCTGAAACGCGGCCACTAACTGCACCGCTGCACGGGTCATCCAGGCACCAATGCGTTTGCGGGTCGTGACCGACAATGCCTCGGGCAGCAAGGTGCGCATGGTTGGCCCCATGAGCACGCCGGCGGTGGGCGTTGCAACCTGACAGTGTTCCCAGGCAAGTGCCCGGCCCTGTTCGTCCAGCGCGGCGCGGAGTCGATGCAGGGTTTGCTGGCGGAAGTAGCCATGCCGGGTATCGTCTTCCCGCGGCCAGACGGTTTTTACCGGCACCGTAAACTCACGCGCCACCAGCGCCGCTTCCAGCACATAGTCCCAGAGCACCCGCCGGCCGAATCCGCCACCCAGATAGGTGGTATGCACCTGCACCTGCTCACGTCGCATTCCGGCGATTTCGGCAACAATGGCCTGCGCCATGTCCGGTGTCTGGGTCGGCACCCAGACATCACACCGGCCGGCCTGCACGTGCACGGTCGCATTGAGCGGCTCCATCGGCGCATGCGCCAGATAGGGCGTATGGTATTCCGCTTCGAGAACCTGGGCGGCAGTCGCGATCACCCCGTCACTGTCACCGGCGGTGCGCGCATAATCCGGTTCGTCGCGCTCCAGTTGCGCGGCCTGCAGACGCTGCAGCTCGGCATCGCTGGTCGCAGCCAGCGGCCCGGGCTGCCATTCGAGTTCGATCAGCCGGGCTGCCTGTTGCGCGGCCCAGTAATGCTCCGCCACGGCCGCGACACCGGCCGGCAAGGCAACAAAGCCGCGCACGCCGGGGATCTTGCCGGCGGCGTCAGTGCTGAAGCTCTGCAACCCGGCACCGAGTTCCGGCACCCTGGCGATTACTGCTGTCAGCGCGCCGGGCGGCTGCACATCCATGCCGTAAACCGCCGAACCGTCCACTTTGGCAGGGACGTCAACGCGCGGCACCGCGGTGCCGATCCAGCGGTATTGCGCCGGCTGTTTCAAATCCACGAACCACGGTGGCGACAGCTGCGCTGCCGCCGCAGCCAATTCGCCATAAGTGGCGGTCTGCCCGCTGCCATCATGCAAGACCTGGCCGTCATCGGTCCGCAATTCAGCCGCTGCAACCTGCCAGCGCTGCGCGGCCGCATTAATAAGCATCAGCCTGGCGGCAGCACCGGTTTCGCGCAGCACTTCCCAGCTGTCGACCATACTGCGGCTCTGGCCGGTCATCTGCATCGGGCGCTGGAAAACACCTCTTACCGGAGCAAAACGCACTTCGAAGCGAGCCGGATCAAGATCGAGTTCTTCGGCAACCAAGACCAGCAGACCCGTCATCGTGCCTTGCCCCATCTCGACCTTGTCGAGCTGAAAAATCACCCGGCCGTCGGGCATGATTTGCAGGAATGCATTCGGCTCCAGCGTATCCGCTGACTCCGCAAGGCTGTCGCGCTCACGATTTAGCCAGGTCAGTGCGAGTCCGCCACCGGCCAGCGCGGCGGTGCCCAGCAGGAAGCGGCGCCGGGTGGTCACGGCAGTTCGAGCGGCGGCGCTGCATCGAGCACCGCTTCCGGATCGGCAATCAGGTCCGGATGCCGTTCATGCGCTGCCTCCAGATACTCGGGCGGAAAATCTTCCAGACGATAGATTTTGCTGCCGTTGGCACGGGCCGTGGTATGACCACCTACGTCATCGGCCTCGAACCATTCACGCCAGCTCGTAACTGAAGTAAAACTGATTTCGGCCCGCGCACTGGTCACGCCCGGATCGTTAAGTTCACGCAGACTGCCGCGGTAGGTAACCAGCTCGTTGTAAATGTGTTTACCCATCATGGGGTGATCCGAATCCACCTTTACGGTGCTGTCGTCACGAATCCAGACATCGTCGCCAC
>CAYGKB010000195.1:0-3368 GCA_964350425.1 uncultured Chromatiaceae bacterium
AGCGGGCCACGCAACTGACGCTGTCGCACTGGCCGTGGAATTCCACGCCCGCCGGTTTGTTGCGCGATACCTCCACCGATATCGTATTTGCCTACCTCGACCGGCCGGATCTGCACGTCGATATACCGCTGGTTTCCAACAGCCATTTCGATGAAGACGGGCTGCTCAGCATGTACGCTCTGGTGGACCCGGCCAATGCGCTGCGTCATCGCGATCTGCTGATCGGTGCCTCGCGCGCCGGTGACTTTGCCATTTACAGCGACCCGGATGCCGCCAAACTGGCCTTTGTGCTGGCCGCCTATGCTGACCCGGCACTTTCACCACTGCCGGCCGAGGTCTTTAACGGCTCTGCGCCGGCGCAGATTGCCGGGCTGTACACGCTGATGCTGCAGGAGCTGCCGGCGTTGCTGGACGACATACCCGGCAACCGGCATTTCTGGGAAGACGAGTTCGCACACCTGCGGGAAAGCGAACAGGCTATTGCCGACGGCCACGTGGTGATTGATGAAGTGCCGGAACTGGAACTTGCGATTGTGCGTATCCCGGATGACATGCCGGCGCGCACCGTGCGTCGCTACCTGACACGCTGGCAGCGCAGTGTGCACCCCTTTGCCGTGCATAACATTACCGACTGCACGCGGCTGGTGTGGCTGAAGGGCGAATCCATCGAGTTCCAGTACCGCTACGAGAGCTGGATACAGCTCGCATCGCGCCGTCCGGCGCAGCGTATTGACATGGACGGGCTGGCAGGACAGCTTCGCGATCTGGAAAGCGGCGGCGGTAGCTGGGAGTTTGAAGGCGTCAACGAAGTGGCGCCGCGGCTGCACCATCGCGGTTCCTGCCGCTCTTCTATCGGCAGCGATACTTTTATGGCCCTGCTTTGCGACTGGCTGCGCAGCCAGCCGCCGGCCTGGGACCCGTACAATAAGGATTTTCAGCAATAAGGGCAGCGAGCCGCGAGAACCTGGTATGCAACCTTTTCACGTCGCCGTAGCGGTACACGACCTGGATGCAGCGCGGGATTTTTATGGCCGTATCCTGGGTTGTCCTGAGGGTCGCAGCGCCGCGCAGTGGGTGGATTTCAATCTTTACGGCCATCAGTTTGTCTGTCATCAGGTACCGGCAGCCGCGGCGACGGCCGAGCCGACTAATCCGGTTGACGGCCATGCTGTGCCGGTGCCGCACTACGGTGTGGTGCTCACCTGGCCGGAATGGGAAACCCTGGCGGAGCGGCTGCGTGCGGCCGGGGTGGAGTTTATTATCGAACCCACAGTGCGGTTTGCGGGCCAGCCGGGCGAGCAGGCCACGATGTTTTTGCGCGACCCGTCCGGGAATGCCCTTGAGTTCAAAGCCATGCGCGATGAGTCAAAACTCTTTGCCCGCTGACCAGGTGTCCGATGACAGGTTGGCCGGGCTGGTACTGGCCGCCGGTGCTTCGGCGCGGCTGGGCCGCGCCAAGCCGCTGTTGCTTAAACAGGGCCGGCCGCTGGTGGTGCATGCTGCCACGGCTGCTGCCGCGGTCTGCGGCGCCGGCGTGACTGTGGTAACGGGCGCAGGCGGTGCTGCGGTGGCGCAGGCACTGACGGGTCTGCCGGTAAGCTGTCTGCAGCATGCTGGCTGGCAGCAGGGCATGGGCAGTTCGCTGGCTGCCGGAGTGGCGGCGATTGCCGGGCAACGCTGCGCCGCGGTTCTGGTTACGCTGTGCGATCAGCCGCGGGTGGGCCATGTGCAACTCGCGGCGCTGCTGCAACTTTGGCAGAATGCCCCGGCCGTTCCCGCGGCAGCGGCTTACGCAGGCCGCATCGGTGTGCCGGCGATTTTTCCGCGCAGCTGGTTTGAGCGCCTCGTCGGCCTGTCCGCTGACCATGGTGCGCGCGAGTTGTTACGCACGGCCGGCGACCTGCAGTCGCTGGACATGCCGGCAGCGGCGGCCGACATTGATACGCCGGACGATTTGCACTGGCTGGACGAAACAGACAACGATCAACAAGTATGAAAAACATTCGTATTGAATATTTCGCTGTATTGCGTGAGCAGGCCGGTCTGGACAGTGAAACCCTGAGTACTGCGGCCGAAACCCCGCAGCAGCTATTTGCCGAACTGAATGAACGCTATGCCTTTCCGCAGCTGCAGAGCGTAAAAGTCGCTATTAACGATGAGTTCGCCGACATGCAGACACCGCTGCACGACGGCGATGCGGTGGTGTTTATTCCGCCGGTGGCCGGGGGCTGAGACATGCTGCAGTTTGCTATACAGGATGCCGATTTGCAGCCTGATCAATGGCGGCAGGAATTGCTCGACCCGGCCTGCGGCGGCTACGCCAGTTTCGAGGGCTGGGTCCGCAATCACAATGACGGCGAGGACGTGCTGCGGCTGGAGTACCAGGCCTATGCGGCGTTAGCCCTGAAAGAAGGCCAGCGCATTCTCGCCGAAGCGGCGGAGAAATTTCCCATTGCGCATGCCAAATGCGTACACCGGACCGGTGCGCTGGAAATCGGTGGCATGGCGGTGTGGGTCGGCGTCAGCGGCGGGCACCGCGACGAGTGCTTCCGAGCCTGTCGTTACATCATTGACGAGGTGAAGCAGCGCGTGCCGGTATGGAAAAAAGAACACTACCGCAACGGCGACTCGGGCTGGGTCAACTGCGAGGCCTGCGCGGCGGGCGGCGACCACGCTAGCGGCCACCACCACGACTGACTGGCGTAATGCTAGCGGTCGCGGCGCTCGCGCTGTGCCAGTTCCTCGGCGATTGCGAGCATGTCATTCAGGGTGCGCACACCTTCGCCTTCCACCACGTACTTGCCGTTGACTACCAGGATGGGTGTGGAACGAATGCCATAACGGCGCGTCAGGTTTTCGGCGCGTTTAAGTGCGCTGGTCACGCCAAAGGATTTGTAAGCCTCACGGAAATCGGCTTCGTTTACGCCGGCTGCGGTAAACAGCGCGACGATTTCCTCGTCGGTTGTCAGTGCCTTGTCTTTCTGGTGAATGGCCTCAAACACTGCCGGATGAACCTTGTCGAGGACGCCAAGCGCCTCGGCCGTGTACATGATGCGGCCGTGCATTTCATGCACCGGACCCCAGATCACCGGGATTTTCACCACTGCGACATCAGCGGGAGTGCTGGCTTTCCACTGGTTAAAAATCGGCTCGAAGTTGGCGCAATGGCCGCAGCCGTACCAGAACATTTCCGCCACTTCGATTTTGTCCGGCGCGCTGCTGGTGCCCTGACTGGTGGTGAGGCGGCGAAAATGAGTGCCTTCCTGATATTGCCAGTTGGTTTCGTCGGCCTTGGCCGCAGCCGGTTCCGGACTCAGTTCAATAGCTTCCGGATCATCGGCTTCAGCTTCGGCCTCTTCCGCAATCGA
>CAYGKB010000196.1:0-3357 GCA_964350425.1 uncultured Chromatiaceae bacterium
TGTGGGGTGGTGCCGAACCAACACCAGAAGATGCTTAATTGCTCACTTAACGCCTTGGGCAACGGGCGCGCGCGAAGCGCGACGTCCGGCGAGCGGAGCGAGCGAATTGCCCCAACTGGTTAGGCGTCGGTTTCAACAACGAAGTCTTCTGCGATGACAAAGCTTTCCCCCATAATCAGCACCTTTCTCGGCCACCGGCTACCCCTGCCTTCAAGAATACTATGCCGAATCCCAAAGCTCGCTAGTACTTTACAGCATGACTCGACGAACGGCTGTGGCAGCTCACCTAAAAGACCATAGCCGTTGCGTAAGATCTGGGCGGTGCCTAGCTCATTAAAATATCCAGCGGGATTTCGAGCACCAGAATTTAGCGAAACAACAGTGTCAAATAGCGCCTCGGCGACAAGCTCCGGATTATCAGCGGAACTTGATATGAAAACTCGTTGGCAGGGGTGTTGATAATCCGCCAGTAACGGGTGCTCCTCGAGGACGCTGAATCCTTCAAACACACCGTCTACGAAATGGAATTCTTCCTTGCCCTGAAATTTGACTCGGGTAACAGAGCCGCTATCGACCAGGGCCCAGAACGTGGTTTGCCGAGTTTCAATCTTCACATCTGAGACGCCTAACGCCTTGGGCAGGGGCGCGACGAAAGCGGCGCGGTCGCTGCATACTGTCCAGCGCAGAGGACGCGCCGCTTTTGGCGCGTCCGGCGACCGAAGGGAGCGAATTGCCCCAACTGGTTATGGCGCATTATCCTCTCCACTCTGCCAATGCATCATCAGAACGGAAACCTACTAGTGTCAGCGAGTCTGCAAGCGCTCCACTGCCCAGCGAGAACAGGCGATTACTTGGATCATAAAGCAACCAGTTATTGCCACGGCCTGCGATAGCGAGCATCTCGTAGCTGTCGCCGTTGAACTCGGCATATTCTCGTACCCATTCGTTGGTTTGGACTTTAACTGGCACAGGGTCTATTACCAAAGCTCGTAGCTTTTCCCGCTCTTCGCTCAAGAAGGCCTCTCGATCATCGTGGCCTATGGTTGGCGTCGCGCTATCTCGTCGCAGCGAGGCGTCTAGATCCTGCAAGGCCTGATGCTGGGTCATGCGCTATAACGCCTTGGGCAAAGGGCGCGCGCGAAGCGCGACGTCCAACGAGCGCAGCGAGTGGTTTGCCCCAACTGGTTATAGCGACAAAAGCGATTTGCCTCAGTAGCACGCATAACTGCAACTAACAAATGAAATATCGATCAACAAACCACCATCCTACCAATGCCAAGACAACCATTGCTATTCCCGCGTAGTAGTAAGTTACCGCCTTTTTAAGCCCATAAACTTCTTCACTAAAGTCTCCCTGCCTAGGCCCGGTACCATCACTGACATAGATCAAGATGAACCCGACGACGAAACACGCCCATGCCAGAATTCCTAGGATAGTCTTGGCAGTTGTTGGACAGTCAGTCATCAGGCCCTTCTAATAGTCTCTCCGAAATCCACCCAAAGCCGCGTTTGCCAAGTCGCTATAACGCCTTGGGCAAAGGGCGCGCGCGAAGCCGCGCGTCCAGCGAGCGTAGCGAGTGGTTTGCCCCAAATGGTTATGTGTCGTTTTCTCTAGCATTGTATAAAGCATCTTTATCCAGAAATTCTTTTATAACGGGCCACTGTTTGAGGGCGCTGTCAAAATACACACCTATCCCAGCCGCAATGCCGCCTAGAGACGCAATGATGACTACCCAAAAGGTGTCGATTGCGCCTATCCTAGAAAAAAACATGGCGCAAAATACCAACAACATTGTTGCAACCCAACAGGCAGTGCGATAGCGCTTGATCTTGGCGATCTCGACGCTCTCATTCTCCAATATCTTAACGAGCATCTCTATGTATTTAGCTCGGATTTTTGTTTCGCGACTCATTGAGACACATAACGCCTTGGGCAAAGGGCGCGCGCGAAGCGCCGCGTCCAACGAGCGCAGCGAGTGGTTTGCCCCAACTGGTTAGGTGTCGTAAACAAGGACACTATGGCCAGTCCTTTTCTTCGAAGTATTGTAGTACTTGCTTCATGCATTCTTCCGCAAGAACCATTTCTTCCTCGGTAAATATATTGGAATCTCCAATTTTATCGCTTAGCTTTCTGTCTGACTCGATACAGGCTGGCGAATTGCGCTTTGCCTCCTGATTCATCCAATCTGGTACGGGTTCAATTGGGCCTACGAATGTGCCGATCTCGGAATCGTACCGCCACCCTGAGGCTAAGAAGCTGACTGCTAACAACGATAAGAGCAGTAGAAAAAACAAGCCAAGTTTCACGCTGTTGACACCTAACGCCTTGGGCAAAGGGCGCGTGCGAAGCGCGACGTCCAACGAGCGCAGCGAGTGGTTTGCCCCAACTGGTTAAATGGCCTGAGTCTCATTTGGATCACACCTCCCTTCATACGTGCGGCACCAATGCTCCGTCCAACGATGCCACTGACTCGCTATGAAACCATCACGATCCCAGGACTGAACCAGCGGCCGATAGGCAACATTGTACAACCCGATAGCGGCTTCGCCCGCCATACCTTGAGACGCTAGCGCGATGGGAAAATGGAGAAAAAGACCGAGTACGTAAAGGATTGCTAAGGCCGGTAAAGCAACCCACAAGAAAAAATGCTTCTTGCTTGCTGTTGCCATTTAACGCCTTGGGCATGCGCCGTGGCAAGGTGATCGAGACGCGCGTGAGCGTGGCTCGGTCGCTTGCCCCAACTGGTTATGTTTCTGCGGAATCATAAGACATGATTGCAACCAGTGGTGCGTCGCTAACTTTAGAAACGGTTAGCACCCAACGTTCCATGATTTCTTTCCCTCGGTAAAGAGTATATGAAGTGGTTTCTAATCCACGTCGGGGTGGTAGTTCCTCTTTTGTGTAGCTGAAACCAACATTTTTCGGAGGCAACCAGGATTCCATACTGGCCTTAATAGTTTCTGGGTCGCCCTGATGCAGGAACACTGAACATAGCCCGTTGTTCGCATACACGACGGCAAACCGTCCGTGTTCATTTTCTGCGTACCAGACCGTACCGGTGCCACCGGCTAAATAGTCTTCAGCTACGGATCTAGGGGCTTTTTTGAAACCTTTATCCCTAGCCAGCTTGCCTACCGCTCTTGGGCCGCTGCGCCCGACTACGCAAGTGCCCATGAAAAGTTGAATCGGATACATTCCACGAAGCTCTATTGTTTCGCTTTCCACTGACGCGCTTATAGGGCTTGCGAATCCAGTTGAATTAAGGATCGCGATCGCAACTAGATTGTGTACCTTAAGAAACATAACGCCTTGGGCAAAGGGCGCGCGCGAAGCGCGGCGTCCAACGAGCGCAGCGA
>CAYGKB010000197.1:0-3278 GCA_964350425.1 uncultured Chromatiaceae bacterium
ACCGGGTGCTGGGATTTTTTGATGATCGCAGCACCCAGCGGCTGGGCCCGATGGGTGAATACAAGTTGCTTGGGCAACTTGCCGACCTGACCCGCTATGTCAAGGAAAACAAGGTTGATGTTATTTTCGTCGCCTTGCCGATACCTCATCTCGAGCGGGTCGTGAAAATGCTGGACGATCTGCATGACTCGACGGCCTCCATCTATTATGTGCCGGACCTGTTTGCATTCGACCTGACCCAGTCAAATGCCGGTGAGATTCTCGGCAGCCCGGTTATCACCCTGTGTGAATCACCCTTCTATGGTTATCGCGGTGTGCTCAAGCGCGTCACCGACGTAACGCTGGCATTGCTGGCAATGCCGATTGTGCTCCCGGTCATGCTGTTGCTGGGAGTGCTGATCCGCATTAACTCGCCCGGACCGATACTGTTCCGGCAGCGTCGCTACGGCCTGGATGGCAAGGAAATTACCGTCTACAAACTACGGTCAATGTATGTCACCGAAGACGGTGATGACATGGTTCAGGCCGAACGCAATGACCCGCGCATAACGCCCATCGGCAGGTTACTCCGCCGCTTCTCCCTCGATGAACTGCCGCAGCTGATTAATGTCCTGCAGGGCCGCATGAGCATGGTGGGCCCGCGGCCGCATGCAGTGGCCCACAACGAGGAATACCGCAATCTGATCAAGGGCTATATGTTGCGCCATAAAGCCCTGCCGGGCATTACCGGGCTGGCTCAGGTAAACGGCTGCCGCGGCGAGACCAAATCTCTCGAAGACATGGAAGCCCGCATCATGTACGACCTTGAGTACATGCGGAAATGGACGCCGCTGCTGGATCTGAAAATTCTGCTGCTGACAGTTGTGCGGGTGTTTAACGACAGCAACGCTTACTGAGCGCCTGGCGCTCAGCGGCGACCGGCATCCTCGTCGGCGCCAAAAGACGCCGTCACATACAGAGACACCAGATTGGCGTCGTAGTCAATTTCAACATTGGAATTGCGCAGCAGGTGACTGAGACGTAATTCAGCAGACACAATATTGTTTATCTGCCGGGTCACCCGCACATTGATTTCGCCGTATTCGTCTTTACGGCTGGACTCGAACTCGCGCTCTTCGAGATTGACAGTAGCGCCAACGCGGGTGCGAGTTGCGGCATCCCAGTCATAGGAAAGCGTAAAACCGATACTGTCTTCCTCCCCGCCGAGCATATCGAGAAATTCGCGGCGATCGGAATAGACACGGGCCGCCAGAACCGAGCGGGTGAACTGATAACTGGCATTGCCGGACAGGCGCTTTTGCAAAAACACCCGGTTGTCCAGGGAACCAATATCAATGGTCGGGAAACCGGGTAAGAACAGATCATCGTCGCCGAGCACGCCGCTCGAGGTGGTGGGGTCTTCGGTGTATTCAACCGACAACTCCCCCTTGGAACCGCGCCGCTGCCAGCTCGCTTCCCACGCCGAGCCGTAAAAGCGATCGCCGCCGCGAACCTCCAGACTCTGCAGTTCACTGGGTTTCCAGATAAAGCCCAGCATCCACAACGATTCGTCCAGACCGCCGTCGGTGGAATCTTCCGCCACGTCAGATTCCGCGCCTGCCCTGGCTGTAAGCCGGGAACGAAAACCAAGCGGCACCGACAGGTCAGCAAAAGCCTGTGTGTATTTGAAGTCGCGGCCCATATCAAAATCGGTGCCGTTAAAACTGCCGCTGACGCGCCAGTTCAACCCGCGGGAACCTTCCGGACTGCCCAGGGTACCGGCAACTTCGATATTGTCGGAATCCACCGGCTGCGTGGCGCCGGCATCGGTGTTGCTATAGCGAATCCCGTAGGCTGTCACGCGCACCAGGCTTTCACCCCAGCTACCCCAGTTGCCCTGGTGGTAGGGACTGACACCAACCACGGCATAATCGGTGCGGTTGTCGGTGGCGAAAAAGTTGCTGAAAGCCTGCCGGCCTTCGGTATCAACATTCTGCTGATCGTAGCGCGCAAAGGCGTCAATAAAAGCACTTTCCGGCAGAACTTCCAGCTTGCCTGCGGCATCGAGACGGCTGAATACTTCATTCAGATCGCTGTTGTCGTTAAACCGCAAAATCTGCATCTGGTAATCAAGATCAGCCGTCAGCTTCGGGCCTTCGATACTTATCGTGAAGCCGGGGCTGAGTTCGGTAATCCATTCCGAATCTTCCATGCCGCTGCCGGTCAGCGCGACATTGTCCGTCCAGTTCTGGCCGAGTTCGACACGTGGCGAGAAATCCACCTCGGCAGCGACGACAAATACCGGCAGTGCATATACCAGCAGCGCGGCTGCATTGCCCGCCCCCCGGATAATTCGGTCAGGTTTGCGGCTTGCTGTCTGCCGCAACGTCTGCATCTGAGTTCTGGCCATAGCCGTAACCTCCATAGTGATACCCGCCGATGATCGGTCGCCGGCTTTTGTTCAGAATAGCGTTGATAGGTTTACTCTTGTCCAGCAATTCCAGCGCAGCGCGTACGTTTTCACGCGGCGTCATGTTCTCGGCAATCACCAGTGCAATCTGACCGACCGACTGCGCGATAGCCTGCGCCTCCGTCGTAGCCAGCAGAGGTGGCGAATCGAACAGAATAATCCGGTCGCGGTAACGCCCTGCCAGTTCGTGACAAAGCTCGCGCATGCGATCGCTGGCCAGCAGCTCAGTGGTGTATTCAGACCAGCGGCCGGCCGGCAACAGCACCAGCCCTGGTATGTCGGTTCGAATCAGCAATTCATCCAGCGGGCGACGCTCATCGCCCAGGGCATCCAGCAAGCCGGGCTGATCGGCAACGCCGAACAGTCTGCTGATGTGCGGTTTAGCCACATCGCCGTCAACCAGCAATACAGTGCGATCCTGTTCGGCTGCAAGACTTAGCGCCAGATTAATACAGGTATGCGTTTTGCCCTCGCCGGACATGGCGCTGCTGACCAGAATCAGGTTGCCATCGTCAACACGCGGCGCACCTATGCCGAAAGCATTGGCAATCAAAGGCCGCTTGATAATCCGGTACTCGTCGGCGAGTTGGCGGCGATAGCGATCAGACGCGAGAAAGCCCTCCGCACGCAGACGCTCGCGCTCAACTGCAATAAAGCGGGTGGAATGGGTGTGATCGGGAGGTTCGGCGGCGGTGGTCGTGCTTTTGACAGATTCCGCGGCAGCCGGTTGCTGTTCGCGCATTTCGCCGACCGGCAGCGATTCCTGCTGCTGGCGCTTGAGACGGCTGAGCGCTTTCTCCACGAAACTGACGTTGTCTTCCTGCTCCAG
>CAYGKB010000198.1:0-3252 GCA_964350425.1 uncultured Chromatiaceae bacterium
CGGCGACCGCGGCGCAGCTTGCGGCCCGCCGGCTGCTAATGATGACATGCGCGCCGTGTGCGGCCAGCGTTTTGGCAATGGCCCGGCCGATACCGCGGCTGGCGCCGCTGACCAACGCAATTTTGCCGTCCAGATTGAAAGGGTCGCTGCTCATGCTGAGTTTCCTTTTACCGCGCCTGCGGATTGTTGCATTCTATTACGCATGAACAAGTCATTGGACAGGCCCTGGCTGGATCACTACGCCGCCGATGCTTCGGCGACTGCTGACGTGGATGCCTACCCAAACATCGTCGCCATGCTTGCTGAGGCAATTGAACGGTTTGGCGACCGTACCGCCTACGCAAATTTCGGCGCGACACTGTCGTACCGGGAGGTCGGCGAGCTATCGGAGCAATTTGCCGCCTGGCTGCAACACGCCGGTATCGGGCAGGGCGATCGGGTCGCGATTATGCTGCCGAATATCCTCGCGTTTCCGGTTGCCTGCTTCGGCGTACAGCGCATCGGCGCCATACAGGTTAACGTCAATCCGCTATACACGCCGCGCGAGTTGCAGCATCAGCTGGCCGATGCCGACGCCGAAACCATAGTCATTTATGCGGGTGCGACCGGCGCGCTGGCAGAGATAATTGCTGATACGCCGGTAAAAAATGTCATTGTTGTCGGCCTTGGCGACCTGACCGGGCTGCCCATTGAATCGCCGCCGGTGCACGAGGCGTTCGCCGGCGCAACGCAATTTGTCGATGCACTGCAGGCAGGGCAGGGCTTTCGATTGCAGCCGCCTGAGATCAGCCCTCAGGATCTCGCGTTTCTGCAATACACGGGCGGTACTACAGGGTTGTCCAAAGGCGCCATGCTCACGCATCGAAACCTGGTTGCCAACATCATGCAATACAAGGCATTCGCCGGCGCCGTATTGAATCGTCCCGACGAGGTGATCATGACGGCGCTGCCGCTGTATCACATATTTGCGTTGATGGTGAATCTGCTGAGCTATTTCCACCTCGGTGCTGTCAACGTATTGATCACCAATCCGCGAGACCTGCCGGCCTTTGTGGCGGAGTGGTCAAAATGGCGCGTCACGACTTTTACGGCTGTAAACACTTTGCTGAACGGTCTGCTGCACACACCCGGTTTCGACAAACTGGATTTTTCCGGTCTGGATGTGGTGGTAGGGGGTGGCATGGCGGTGCAGGAGGCGGTTTCAAACCGCTGGAAAGAAGTCACCGGACGGCACATCAACCAGGGCTACGGATTGTCGGAGACTTCACCGGTCCTGACCCTGAATGTTATTGGTGACGATACTTTTCGTGGCAGCATCGGCCTGCCGTTCCCGGATACGGATATCGTGCTGCGCGACGAGCAGGGTAATGATGTTGCTCCGGGCGAACCCGGCGAACTGTGTGCCCGTGGCCCGCAGGTCATGCCGGGCTACTGGCGGCGGCCCGAGGCCACGGCCGAGGTGATGACGGATGATGGTTTTTTCCGCACCGGCGATATTGCCACCATGGATGAACTGGGCTATTTCCGTATCGTTGACCGCAAGAAAGACATGATTCTGGTGTCAGGCTTTAACGTTTACCCGAATGAAATTGAAGCCGAGGTAGCTGCTATGCCGGGGGTGCTGGAATGCGCCTGCATAGGCGTGCCGGATGACAAAACCGGTGAAGCGGTGCGGCTGTTTGTGGTGAAGGAGGACCCGTTGTTACAGGCTGACGCCGTGGAAGCCTGGTGCCGCGATTGCCTGACAGCCTACAAGGTGCCACGCGATATAGTGTTCATTGACGAAGTGCCGAAATCCGCGGTCGGCAAGCTGCTGCGCCGTGAACTGCGCGACCTTCAGGGTTAGGTAATAGCCAGCGCGGCAATCTGCTATCCTCAATTGTGTACATTGATACGGGGGGATCAACGCCATGGAATCCATAGTTGCGCTCGTTATATTCGTTCTCGATATCTACGCTATCGTCAAAATCGCCCAAAGCGGTGCTAACACGCTCAACAAAATCATCTGGATTGTGATCGTGCTGGTGCTGCCGGTTATCGGCTTAATCGCCTGGTATCTGCTGGGACCGGGCGGCAGCAAAGGCTGACCGGCAGGATTCAGCGGCGCCTGTAGAACTTTAGCGGCTGCGTTTTTTTGGCGTCGGTTTTGGCGGAGCTATCGCAGCCGTCGCAGCCGCTGTTGCTTTTGCGGCGCTTGCGCTGACGGCGCAGCAGTTCCGCGATGATCACCAATGCGACCAGTCCCAGCGCCAGCAGTTGTTGGGTGCTTTCATCCATGCGCGGTCACAGGCTAGATCAGCTGATAGGCCAGCAGGGCACCGAGATACCCCAGTGACGTCATGTAAACCCAGGCCGCTATCGGCCATTTCCAGCCATTGGTCTCGCGCCGCATGATTGCAACCGTTGCCATGCATTGCAGGCAGAAGGCAAAAAAGACCATCAGCCCGATGGCGAGGCCGAGGCTGAATACCGGCGTACCGTCAGCGTGCCGGGCTCCGCGCAGCCGGTTGAGCAGGCGCGCATCGGTTGCATCCACCTCGTTGCCTACCGCATAGATTGTGCCGAGTACCGCAACTACCACTTCGCGTGCCGGGAAGCTGGCAATAACACCGGCGGTGATTTTCCAGTCCCAGCCCAGCGGTGCGAAAGCGGGTTGCAGGAACTTGCCGGCGCGACCGAGGTAGCTCTGTTCTAGTAAGGCGGCGGCTTCCTGCCGGTCAATAAACTCAATTTGCGCATCGAGCTCCGTGCCTGTGTAGGCAGACTCCACACTGGTGCGTTGTGCGTCATATTGCGCCAGCATGTTCTCGGGGCGCGGAAAATACACCAGTGCCCAGACCACCACTGCCACGGTGAATATGACGGTGCCGGCCCGGTAGAGAAAAATCCGGCCGCGCTCAAGCAGCCTTATGCCCATGGATTTGAAGTTAGGCCAGCGATAGGGCGGAATCTCAATCAGAAAAGTGGGCGTCGGTCCTCTCAGGGCAAAGCGCTTCATGACCAGTGCCGTGAAGATCCCGCCGATAATGCCCAGCATGTACAGGCCGAACAGCACAATGCCCTGCAAATTCAGGATGCCGAATTGTTGTTTCGGCACAAACGCCGCAATCAGTAAGGCGTAGACCGGCAGTCGCGCGGAGCATGTCATGAACGGAGCTGCCAGCATGGTTGCCAGCCGGTCGCGCGGGTTCGGGATCACCCGTGTGGCCATAATGCCCGGCACCGCACAGGCAAAGCTGGACAGCATGGGAA
>CAYGKB010000199.1:0-3245 GCA_964350425.1 uncultured Chromatiaceae bacterium
TGATTACCGATCCCGGTACCATGCTGCCGCTGGATATCGGCAAATATGCCTCCGGACTGCGCTTTCTGGAAGAAAACGAACGCGATAACAGTATCGCCAACCTGACGCTGGAGTTTGATCTGGGCACAGCAGATCTAATATCAACCACGTCTTACAACACATATGAGCAGGAAGGCACTCGTGATCAGACAGATCTTCTGTTGTGGTATGGGTATGGCGATTTTCCGTCTTTTTCTGCTTACACAGACGACTTTACGGATGATAAGACACTAACTCAGGAAGTGCGTTTAGTCTCCCGAGATGAATCGAGCCGCTTTGACTATATTGTAGGCGCATATTATCAAGACTCAGACTTGCAACAGGGGAGCCGGGAACTTGCGCCGGGATATACAACTTGGGCTGGATTCCCTACGCCAGATGATGAAGTAACGTTTATTGATGTACAGCGCGAAACAAAAGAACTAGCCATATTCGGTGAACTTGGTTTCAACATCACCGACCGTTGGCACGTGCTGGCAGGTGCTCGCTGGTTTGACGTCGACGACAAGATTCTCAACTGTAGTGAATTTTTCTACCTGGGACCTCCTGTCACTTGCGACCTCGGTGGCGAAAGCGGCGATGATGCAATCTACAAGCTAAGGACCAGCTATCAGATCTCCGACGATGCTCTGGCGTATATGCTTTTTTCACAGGGAATAAGCCTTGGAGGCGTGAATACCGGCCCACCAATGATCGTCACGCCGGATCTGGTATTCCTTAAACCTGAGAAAGCCGACAACTATGAAGCCGGCATCAAGAGTGAACTGGGTGACGGCGCTGTCAGGCTGAATGCCGCGGCCTTCTGGATAAACTGGGACGATATCCATGTTGATGAATTTGTTGGCGTCTGGATCACAACCAACGCGGGCAAAGCCCGCACGGACGGGGTGGAAATCGATATCAGCGCGGCACTTGGCGATAAGTGGCAACTCATAGCTGGGGTAACCCTCACCGACACCAGGATCACCTCGGCCGGCCCGGACAAAGACGCCCGGCTGCCCGGTTCGCCCGAGGAAACACTGAATTTCGGTGTAAATTATCAGGCGTCGCTAACCGGTGATCTCGACCTCGAAGCCAACTGGCAGGTTGCGGTGCAGGGTGACGTCACAACGGCTTTAAGCGGGGGCGAAACACTGAGCGGCTTCGCCGTGCACAATGCATCTGTTGGGGTAGGCAATGAACAGTGGCAGGCCACGCTGTTTGCCAACAATCTGTTCGACAAGTACGCGGTAACCGGTGTTCGTGACAACCGCGCGGAAATCGGCACGGATGGCTTCAGCAATGACTTTGCCTTACGCCGATATTTCCAGAATGTGCTGACACCCCGCACAATTGGCGTGGACCTGCGCTACCGCTTCCGTTAACGGGGCTGTGCTATGGTCTGGCAGACCGCTACCGAGGGAAGCCAGGCCATAGACAGCACAGCCGCAGAACACTTTCGTAACGGCATCGCGAAACTGGAAGCCGGTCAGGCTCGCGACGCCATAGTCGAACTGGAATCTGCCACTCGCCTTGATGCCCATGAAGCGAAATACTTCGCGCAACTGGCACGCGCCCTGGTCATGGCCGGTCGTACAGAACAGGCTGCGGAAGCTGCCTGCCGCGCGCTGGAACTGAAACCGGCCGACGCACTGTCACTCGATACCCTTGGCGTCGTATTCAGCCATTGCGGGAGGCATGAGCTGGCTGCCGAGACCTTTCGTCAGGCCGTGCAACACAATCCGCAGAACGCTGAATTCCGCCATAATCTTGGCGCATCGTTGCGCTTCGCCGGCGATCTGGACGGCGCTCGCGCGGCATTCGATGCCGCGCTGAAAATCGATCCGCAAATGCACAAAGTGCGCTATGCCCGCGCCCATTTGCGCCGCTACAGCGCAGCCGCCAATCCCATCGCCGAGCTGCAGCAGATATTTCAGGAGTTCAACGGCGCGCCCGCCGAGCGCATGTACCTTGGCTATGCACTCGCCAAAGAACTGGAAGACTGCGGCCATTTTGCACAGGCTTTTGATGTGCTGCATGACGTCAATAGCCGCTGGAAGGCACAGAGCAACTACGACATCAGCTCTGATCAGCGGATATTTGAGGCTCTGGTGCAGGCATTCCCTGTCAGCCCGCAATCGACCGGGTCAGACAGTAACATCGCCGAGCAGCCTGTCCTGATCATCGGTTTACCGCGCACCGGCACCACGCTGACGGAACGGATTGTATCGAGCCACCAGGACGTTTATGCCGCCGGCGAGCTGACGCACATTCCGCGTTTAACCCGCCTTATGAGCGGCATCAAAGGACCCGCAGCACTTGACCCGGCAACCGTGCTGGCCATGGCCGGTATAAACGCGCGCGAATTGGGGCAACACTATATTGCGGCAGTCCGCCAGCAGGCCGGTGATGCGCCGCGCTTTGTCGACAAATGGCCGCACAATTTCTTGTATGTCGGTTTGATCCTTAAGGCCTTGCCGCAGGCCCGCATCGTCTGCGTGCGTCGCAACCCGCTGGATAGTTGCCTGAGCAATTTCCGGCAGCTATTTGCCGCAGGCAATTCTTTTTACAACTATGCCTATGACTTGCTGGACTGCGGTGCCTATTACCTGATGTTCGACCGGCTGATGCAGCACTGGGATGAGCTGTACCCGGGACGAATTTATACCGTGCATTACGAGCAACTGGTTACCGATCAGGAAATGCAGTCGCGCGCGCTTATCGATTTTTGCGGCCTGCAATGGCAGGACGCCTGCCTGCAGTTTGAGAAAAACGCCGCGCCGGTGGCTACTGCCAGTTCCGTGCAGGTACGCGAACCCATCTATACGTCGGCGCTGGCGCGCTGGAAAAACTACCGCACCCAACTTGAACCGCTGGCGGCATTCTTTGCGGCCAATGGTATTGACGTAGAAAGCTAAACGCCGGGACTGCGGCTTAATCAGCCGGATCCATTATGGTTGGTATTGCGGGTCCGGCAGTCGGCTGCGGATAGTCGAGGGTAAAATGCAAACCGCGGCTCTCCTTGCGGCGCAGCGCACTCTCTATAATCAATTCGGCAACGGTCACCAGGTTGCGCAACTCGATCAAATTGTTGTCGATACGGAAATTGCTGTAGTAGTCACGAATTTCTTCCTGCAATAACAACACCCGGTGCTGGGCTCGTTCCAGGCGTTTGTTGGTACGCACAATGCCCACGTAATCCCACATGGCGCGGCGCAGTTCATCCC
>CAYGKB010000200.1:0-3230 GCA_964350425.1 uncultured Chromatiaceae bacterium
CACCACCATGGGGATGGTCCACCGGGTTCATGGCCACACCACGCACCGTCGGGCGCACGCCCTGCCAGCGCTTGGCGCCGGCTTTA
This sequence comes from uncultured Chromatiaceae bacterium, assembly GCA_964350425.1. Lineage (GTDB taxonomy): Bacteria > Pseudomonadota > Gammaproteobacteria > Steroidobacterales. The sequence goes on from CAYGKB010000200.1 coordinate 87, forward strand.
CCCAGCTTGCGCAGGTTGTGTTCGCTGTGACCCACTTCGCCCACCGTGGCACGACAGTCCACATGCACCCTGCGCATTTCACCGGAACGCAGGCGAACGGTGGCATAAGCACCTTCGCGTGCGGCCAGCTGGGCCGAACCACCGGCCGAACGCACCATCTGGGCGCCCTTGCCGGGCTTGAGCTCAATGGCATGAATCAGGGTACCGACCGGAATGTTGCGGATCGGCAGGGCATTACCGGATTTGATCGGGGCTTCTTTGCCCGCCATGATCGGCGCGCCTTCTCCTATGCCTTTGGGCGCCAGGATGTAGCGGCGCTCGCCATCGGCATACAGCACCAGGGCCAGATGCGCGCTGCGATTCGGATCGTATTCCAGACGTTCCACTTTGCCGGGAATGCCGTCTTTATCACGCTTGAAGTCAATGACGCGGTAATGCCGCTTGTGACCACCGCCCTTGTGGCGAGTGGTGATCCGGCCGGCGTTATTGCGCCCGCCTGACTTCGACAGCTTGCCGGTCAGGCCGGACTGCGGCTTGCCCTTGTGCAGGCCGGGGGTGCTGACTTTGACCTTAAAGCGGCGACCCGGCGATGTCGGTTTACTCTGTTGCAGTGGCATCTTCTTAGTTCCCTAACTCGTGTGCCCGATGGTTACTCGGCACCGAGAAAATCGATGTCCTGTCCTTCCGCCAGCTTGACGTAGGCTTTTTTCCAGTTGGCGCGGCGACCCATGGTCTGGCCGAAACGCTTGTTCTTGCCCCGCACATTGGCCACGGTGACGTTCTCGACCTTGACCTCGAACATCATTTCGACGGCCTGAGCGATTTCTTTCTTGGTGGAATCGGTGCGCACCTTGAAGCAGATCTGGTTGCTCTTTTCGGCAACCACCGATGATTTTTCGGAAATGTGCGGACCGACCAGTACGGTCATCAGGCGTTCCTGGTTCATTGCTTTACTCATGACAGGCGCTCCTCAAGGGCTTTAAGCGCCTTCTCGGTTGCCACAATCCTGTCGAAACGGATAAGGCTGACGGGATTCACCTCACGGAGGTCCAGCACATCAACGTACGGCAGGTTGCGCGCGGCCAGGCACAGTTTGGTTTTGTACTCTTCGACCAGGATCAGCGCGTTGGTGCCGGCGCCGATAGCATTGAGCGCAGCAACCAGTTCCTTGGTTTTGGGCGCTTCCAGCTTGATCTTGTCGGTGACGATCAGGCGTTCCTGACGCACCAGCTCGGACAGGATCGAACGCATGGCGCCCTGGTACATCTTGCGATTGACCTTCTGGCTGTAATCACGCGGCTTGGCTGCGAAAGCGCGGCCGCCGCCAACCCAGATCGGGCTGCGGATCGTGCCGGCACGCGCACGGCCGGTACCTTTCTGCCGCCAGGGCTTGGCGCCGCCGCCGCGCACAGCGGAACGGTTCTTTTGTGCCTTGGTGCCGCGCCGGGCTTTATTCTGGAAAGCGGTGACAACCTGATGCACCAGCGCTTCATTAAAGTCTGCGGCGAAAGCTTCGTCAGCCAGTTCTACGCTGCCGCCTGTTTGAGTCTTGAGTTTCATTAGCTTTAACCGTTAATGCCGCGCCAGTCAGGCTTTGGCTTTGACTGAAGGCTTGACGTACAGACGGCCGTCTTTGTGGCCGGGAACAGAACCTTTGACCAGCAGCAGGTTGCGGTCGGTATCAACGCTGACGACTTCGAGGTTCTGGGTGGTTACGCGCTCGTTGCCCATGTGGCCGGACATCTTTTTGCCCTTGAAGACACGGCCCGGCGTCTGGTTCTGACCGATGGAGCCGGGAACGCGGTGTGAAAGTGAGTTGCCGTGAGTGGCATCCTGGCCACGGAAGTTGTGACGCTTGATGGTACCGGCGTAGCCCTTACCGATAGAGGTGCCGGCCACGTCGACATACTGACCGGCGGCAAAAGTTTCTACTGTGATTTCGTTGCCGGGCTCGAACTCGGCGAGGCGGGATTCATCAACGCGAAACTCAAACAGGCCTTCGCCGGGTTCGGCACTGGCGGCTGCATACTGACCTGCAACGGGGCGACTCAGACGCGATGGCTTGACGCTGCCCGTGGTGACCTGCACGGCAGCATAACCGTCGGTGTCCGGTGTTTTGATTTTGGTGATGCGATTGGGCAGCGCCTGAATAACGGTTACAGGGATAGACCTGCCGTCTTCAGTGAATACGCGGGTCATCCCGCATTTGCGCCCTACCAGACCTACAGGACCATTAGCCATTGGTCGTCTACCCCTGGCGACTCACCTGCCGTGAGCCGCTAAAACACTTTGTTCATAGACAAGGGTCAGCCTTCGTCTCTGGTTTTCAACGCGGCATCTTTGCCGCGCAATCCAGATCTGAAGCTGACCCGGTGGAATCCTTTCTGCCCGGGAATTTTTCTATTGGTGACCCCGGAACAATGCAAAGCTCGACGCAGGTAAAAACCTGGGTCGAGCCCTGAGTGAGCCGGGAATTATAGCAATAATCCCGGCCCTTACAAGCCTTTAATTGAGCTTGATCTGAACATCCACGCCCGCCGGAAGCTCAAGCTTCATCAGGGCGTCGACGGTCTTGTCGGTCGGCTCTACGATGTCCATCAGCCGCTTGTGGGTACGCAGCTCGTACTGGTCGCGGGCGTCTTTGTTGACGTGCGGCGAAATCAGCACGGTGAAGCGCTCCATCTTGGTCGGCAGCGGCACCGGGCCCTTGACCTGAGCGCCCGTGCGCTTGGCCGTTTCGACGATTTCCTTCGCGGAAGTGTCGATCAGGCGATGGTCGAAGGCTTTCAGCCGGATACGAATATTCTGATTGGTAGCCAATTATCTAACTCTTTGTTTTTATTGCAGTTACCGCCCACCAACGGGCAGCAAGCGCGAAAAGGTGGCGAATCGTACCTAAACCCGGCTGCCAAATCAACGAGATATGGTGTCAGACACCAGATTTATTTGCCCCTCAGGCGCTCGATTATTGAGGCATTGAGGGGGGTACTGCTGGTTTCGGCTTAGCGGCTTACAGATCTGGTGTCTGACACCACGTTTATTCGCCGATGATGACCTCGGCGACGTTGGGCGGAACCTCGGCATAGTGGCCGAATTCCATGGAATAGCTGGCCCGGCCCTGGCTCATCGAGCGCAGGTCGGTGG
>CAYGKB010000201.1:0-3124 GCA_964350425.1 uncultured Chromatiaceae bacterium
ACATTGTATGTATGATTGAGTGAATGTCAACTAGGCGCTATAACGCCTTGGGCAGGGGCGCGCGCGAAGCGTGACGTCCAGCGAGCGATAGCGAGCGAATGCCCCAACTGGTTATGGGGCGTGAATACATCTGCGAAGAAAACCCAACCCTAAAAGGGCCGAGCCAAATAGCCATGCGGCCGCGGGGATTGGTACAACTGAAGTCCTTGTTAATAGCACTCCGAACGCCTCATGGCCATCTGTAGCTTGGCTACTGTAGTCGCGCCAGTAGTCGTTCTGAAATTCAGGGCCAAAAACCAAGTTAGCGGGATGATTAGTGTCATAGCGCGAGCCAATCATTCGCCAACGACTGTTTTCATCCTGATATAAGCCGTAACTATAGCGATCGCTTCCATCGATACCAGAAGTGCCAAGTAGCGAGTGCCACTCAAGTATTCTATCTAGTTGAGCCGCTGCATCGCTGATGCTCAAGTCACCCGAATGAGAAAACCCATCACCGTGGGTACTCATATATTCGGGAAATGCTGATGCAAACAAGCCCTCGACTTCGGCATTGGTTGGCAAACGCCAGCCAGAATTCTGCGACAGCGCATCTGTTACAGAGGTATTTGAGGTTACATTCAAATCTAACCAATCTAGGCTAGAAATATCGTCAGTAGTAAACGTACCGTTGTCGATAAGCGCAGCTTGTGCGCTGGAGGCTGCCAACAGCCACCAAACAAAAAAGATTCGCATTGTTCCCTCCCCCAGCATTTTCTATAGCATAGCAGAGCGGCTATTTTGGAATATCTTCTTTAGATTATGTAAGAAAAGTAGGCAGCCCCATAACGCCCTGGGCACGGGCGGCTGGCGAAGCGCGACGTCCAACGAGCGTAGCGAGTGATTTGCCCCAACTGGTTAGTGTGCTTTACCTGCCTAGCACCCATAAGTAAGTACCCCCAACGCAAGCACTGAAATCATTATAGCGTGCCAAATTCCACACCAGATGGTGAGCGAAGTATCACTAATAGAAAAGTATCGGCCAGCAAGAACAAATAGAAAGAACTGAAAGCTTTTAGGGATAGTGCTGGCGACGCTATCGCCCCTGGCATAGCTATGGCAAATTTGCTTGTGAATATCGGGTGCCACGGTCATTAGCCGGCGATCAATCTTTCGGCCGCTAACAAATATCAGCGCTAGTACAACGAAGAAGCCTAGCGCGAAGTATGACTCGTATGGCTCACTATATATCCCGCAGAAAGCCATGTAAGCACACTAACGCCTGTGGCTGGGGCGAGCCGCGAAGCGGCGCGTCCCGCGACCGCAGGGACCAAATAGCCCACACTGGTTATGAAGCGACTGAATCATGCTAGCTCTTCCAGTATGTCTCTGAGGCGTTTGCGGCGAAAATACCTAAACTCATCTAGCTCCTTAATGCGTTTACCATGCGAGTTACAGTAAGGAACTTCGCCGTAGATTTCACGAAACGTAAGCAACAAGGCCCTTTCCAATTTGTGCCAAGACTTTACGCCTTGTCTTGGCGTACATGTAACAATTCGAGCATCGAAATCCCTGACACCCCTAATAGCCAAGATGTCATCAGCTCTATGTGCAACGCTTAGTGCTATGCGCGCTAAGCCTCTTTCAGTAGTACCTATGTATGCAACTCGCGATTTTCCTTCAAGATATTTAACTTTCTTGTCGCAGACTAGTACATAGACAAGCTTATTCTTACCGATACTTACTCGAGAAGCGGATACTGCCACATCTCGCTTAAGTGATACCGTTAGTCGCTTACCTTTGGCCATTGCTAGGCTTCATAACGCCTTGGGCAGGGGCGCGGCGAAAGCGGCGCGGTCGCTGCAGACTGTCCAGCGCGGAGGACGCGCCGCTTTTGGCGCGTCCGGCGAGCGTAGCGAGCGCTTTGCCCCAACTGGTTAGGTGTCGCAGTCGAACGCAATCGTTTTGCCACGAGCTTTGCCCCAAGATTCAAGAACTTTGATTAGTTGCTGCCTATCAGAAGAACCTACTTTCTCGCCATTTAGCCATTTGGAATGTCCGTCGAATATGATGAAGTCTACGCCGCTGCCAACCTCGTAAGGGATTTTAGCAGTGCGCTCTTGTATCCCGATCTCGAAGACACCGTTTTTTGCCCCTACGGCCCTGCATTTGTGCTCGCTATCGATTCGTCGATTTCGGATAGTGCGACAAATAATGAATGCCGCGAAGCAGACTAGCGAAATGGTGACAGCAAACTCCATAGCAGCAAACCAAGACACCTAACGCCTTGGGCTGGGGCGACTGGCGAAGCCAGGCGTCCCGCGAGCGCAGCGAGCCCTTTGCCCCAACTTGTTAAGAGGCGTCTTACTCAATATTAAATTCAACATAGATTTCAGCGGTGACTTCTACTGTTCCCGGTTCAAATTCATATGGAATCGATGGCCCGTCTTCTGTCACCTTCCGAGCTGTTACTACAATCTCTTCTAACGAAAAATTGCGGCGTGTTTTCTGCTTTCCGATTTCGTGAACACCAACTATTCGTGCGCCGAGCGTATCGGCTAGCAGTTTTGCTTCCTTTTCAGCATTCTTGGCGGCTTCTACTAAAGCTCTAAGTTTCAGTTCATCGTAATTCGAGACGTCCGGCTCAACACTGTCTATTCCGGTAACGCCCGAATCGACCAGCGCTTGTATAACCCGACTGTAGAGCTCTGTATCTCTAAGCTCTATCTCTAACTCGCGCGTGACGCTGGTTCGAGTGGTGCCAATATAGTTGTCATTGCGATCGTAGTCCGCGATCTTCTCGACACTTAAACCCGGCGACGAAATGCTGGTTTTATCTACTCCCAGTGCAACGAGGGCATCGATTGATTTAGCAGATATTCTATCGACTATCTCTTTGAGGTCGGTCGCGTCACTTTTGTCTATCTCTGAAACCGAATATTCGATTCGAATAATGTCGGGTATTACCTGAATTGAGGCGGAGCCATCTACGGCGATAACGCTCAATTCAGCTTTAGCAGGCAAAGCCAGTAGTAGGAAAATTAGCAGTGGAATGGATCTCATAGTTTCCCCTCTTAGCTGATAGCCTCTTAACGCCTTGGGCAAAGGGCGCGCGCGAAGCGCGGCGTCCAGCGAGTGAAACGAG
>CAYGKB010000202.1:0-3109 GCA_964350425.1 uncultured Chromatiaceae bacterium
AGAGCCAGAATTGCACTGCGCCGGCGAGCATGCCCGATGCAACTTCCCAGACTTCAGCCGACTCATCCTGTTCGAGCATCCGGTTGCCCATCTCGATTACGCTTTCGGCTACCTGATCGTAAGTCAGATTCTTATCCAAAAGATCGTGCATACCTGTGTCCCCTGAAGCCTGGTGGTTACCGGCGCGCCCGCCGCGTTGTTTCGCCGCATCATACCACCGCAAAAATGACCGTTGCGGGCAACTTTACAGTTGTCGTTGAACTTAAGTCCGGCAGCCTTTTTGCACCAGATCGACGGCCTCAGCCGGGCTTGCCGCCGGCGAAATTAGATTGAGTTCAGATTCGCTGATGGTGCCCTCCGCCAGCATGGTGTTGCGTAAAAAATCTTCCAGCTCTTTCCAGAACTCGCCGCCCAGAGCGACGATAGGAAACGACTCAAGTTTTTCCGTCTGTATCAGCGTGACAACTTCAAATGCTTCATCGAGGGTGCCAAAGCCGCCCGGCATCACCACAAACGCACTGGAGTATTTGACCAGCATTACCTTGCGCACAAAGAAGTGCTCGAACTCCACAAACTTATCGAGATACGCATTGGGTTTTTGTTCGCGGGGCAGATGAATGTTGCAACCGATGCTGCAACCGCCGGCCTCGCGAGCGCCGCGATTAGCCGCCTCCATCAGTCCCGGACCGCCGCCTGTCATCACGGTAAAACCCTGCTCCGCCAGCAGGCGGCCGACATCGTAGGCCTGCTGATAATAAGGATGACCTTCGGCAAATCGGGCGGAGCCAAATACGGTGACACAACGGTTTGCAAAACCCAGTTCCTCAAAGCCGCGCAGCATTTCAAGAAACACGCGCACCGCGCTTTCCAGATCATCGCCGCGACTGCGTCGCCCGACCAGAAAGGACTTTTCGGCGTCCCGAACCGACTCCAGCAGGTCGTTGCCCGCCAGTTTACTGAGTTCTTCAGGTGTCATTGCCAGGCATATTGATGTCGACGATGGTGCCCTGTCCCGGCGGACTGCTGATATGCATAACGCCGCCATGCACCTCTACAATCCGTTTGCAAAGATACAATCCCAGGCCAAAACCGCCGGTAGCGCGAGCCCGCGCCGGATCTGCACGATAAAACGGCTCGGTGACATGTTCGATGTGCTCGGCCGGAATTCCCGGGCCGTGATCCTGGATGCGGATCAGGATGCGCTCGTCACGTGCCGAGATAGTGACAGCAACCGGGTCTGCATCGTCCGGGTTATAGCGCAGGGCATTCTCGATGAGATTGCGCAGCAGCAGGCGCATGCGCTTCACATCGAGCTGTGCTTCAGGGATATCCGCACAGCGCAAATTGATGCGCTCGACCTGACCGGCGAAATCTTCCTGGACGACCTGTTGGACAAAGGCGGCAAGGTCGACGGGTTCGCGACGCAGCACCGCATGCCGGGTATTGAGCGCCTCGCTTTCCAGCAGGTCGGCAGTGAGCCTTTCCATCTCCTCGATATCCTCAAGGATGCTATTGCGAACCGTTTCGTCCTCAATAAACTCCACCGAAACCTTGCTGCGGGTCAGCGGCGAGCGCAGTTCGTGGCTGATCGCGAGCATGAGCTGCTGCTTGGCGTCGAGCATGCGCTGCACATCGCCGGCCATGGTATTGAATTCGCGGGCCAGGTCGCCCAGTTCGTCATGCCGGCGGGTCGGAATACGATAGTCCAGGTCACCTGCGCCAATGCGGGCCGCGCCCACCTGCATCCATTTGATCGGCCGGAATACCCAGCGTACCGCGAGGTAACAGAGAAACAGCACCGTTGCACCGGCCAGATAAAAGAAGAAGGTTGAATAATCCGGGTCAGGCATTTCGTCAATGCGCGGGGAGGCGAATACAATCTGGTATCCCTGATTTTCCAGCCTGACGATTAAATGCTCGTGATAGCGCGCGAAGGCCACACTTTCAAGCTGTTTCGCCCATGATTCCAGCTCGCTGCGGCTGGCTTCACCGACCTCGAGCAGGTGCAGCGGCCCGAAGGGAATATTTTCCAGCGGATAAAAATGCGGACTGGAACTCCAGTCCAGATCCGGGCCGACAATCCGTATGTCGACAGGAATCTTGGCAACGATCGCCTCGGCCCGTGCAATGTCAGGCGGCGACCCTATATCGCCAAGTATGTAATCGGTATGCAGAGCAATGTGCGCGCCGACAATCTGGCGCAGGTAGTCGGTATCCTGAAACAGCGAAAACGCGTAGCGGGCCGCATAGCCATAAACCATGGTGCCAAGCACGAAAATCATCAGCAGACGCGCGGACAAAGAGCGTGTCAGAGTGGATACAAGTTCCGCTATTCTGCTCATGAGTCGGCCTCTTCACCGATAAAGGCATACCCGGTTCCCCACACCGTTTTAATAAAGCGTGCCTGCTTGGAAGTATCGCCAAGTTTCTGCCTGAGCCGGCTGACCAGAATATCCACCGATCGGGAAAACAGCTGCGCATCAATACCGCGCAGCTCGTTAAGGATTTCATCGCGGGTGAAGGTCTGGCCCGGATTGGCGGCAAACAACGCCAGCAACTGATATTCCATGGTGGTGAGATCGAGGACTGCACCATCGAGCTCGGCACTGCGCCGATCCAGATCAACGGTCAGCCCCTTGTATTCAAGCCTGCTGCCCTGGGGCTTTTTGGCATCCTGCGAGCGCCGCAACACATTCTGAATACGCGCAACCAGTTCGCGCGGCTCAAATGGCTTGGGCATGTAGTCGTCCGCGCCAATTTCCAGGCCCACTATCCTGTCGGTCACCTCACCCCGCGCCGTCAGCATGATGATCGGCACGCTGCTGGTTTTGCGGATATTGCGGCAGACCTCGAAGCCGTCCTGACCTGGCAACATAACGTCGAGAATAACCAGATCGGGATCTTCTGCCTCCAGCATTTTCATGCCGGAGACCGGCTCATGCGCTGCCAGCAACTCCAGGTCGAAACGGCTAAAAAAGCTCTGCAGCAGCTCGCCGAGTTTTTCGTCGTCATCGATTAATAGAATTTTGGGCATGGTTCACAGTTTTTTCGCAACAGAAACATTCTAATACGCACCGCAACAAGGATGTCTGTTGGCGCGGACTCAATT
>CAYGKB010000203.1:0-3065 GCA_964350425.1 uncultured Chromatiaceae bacterium
CTTACTGCGGTTTTTGCCGCGCTGCTTAATGTAGTTGATGCGCGCAAAAATCTGTGCCCAGACATCAGATCCTTCGGGCATAAACGTCGGCTTTCTGCCGCTTAGCCAGGCATCCAGCCGGTATACCCAGAGAAGTTGCCAGCCCAGCCCGCCGATCGCGGCTATAAAAGCGCCCAGTAAGGGCTGGCCATAGAGCCAGCCAATAAACGTGCCGGCCAGAATTAAGGCAATCAGGCGAACGATGGTAGCGCTGACAGTCTCCCGCATCGGTTTCAGTCCGTCGCTACCGTTTCCGCCGAAAAGCGGTAGCCTATGCCGCGGACCGTCTGGATATAGTCGTTCGCCGAACAATTGATAAGCGCTTTGCGCAGCCGCTGGATATGCACGTCCACCGTGCGTTCCTCAATGTACACATTGCGGCCCCAGACGTTGTCGAGTATCTGTTCGCGGCTGTATACCCGCTCCGGATTGCGCATGAAAAAGCTCAGCAGCTTGAACTCAGTCGGACCGAGTGATAACTCGGTGTCGCCACTAAATACGCGGTGCTCATCAGGTCTTAACTCCAGCACACCGACTCGCACCGGCTCATCCGTCTCCACGCCCGAGCGTCGCAGCACCGCATTGATGCGCGATATCAGCTCACGAGCGGAGAAAGGCTTGGTGACATAGTCGTCGGCACCGCCATCCAGACCCAGAATCTTGCTCTGTTCTTCAGCGCGGGCCGTTAGCATGATAATCGCCAGATCCTTATAGGCCTCATCGCGCTTGATAGAACGCGTCAACTCCAGACCACTGGAGTCGGGCAGCATCCAGTCAACCAGCACCAGATCCGGGCGGTTGTTGGCGATGCTGTTTCTGGCGGCCGCGCAATCACCGACTTCCTCAACGTCAAAGCCGGCACGATTGAGATTGAACGCAATCATTTGCCGAACCGGCGCCTCGTCTTCGACGATTAATACTCTGGGATTCTTCATAAGCCGTTGATAATTCTTTCCGACATCGAATTACAGCAGCCTAATATTACAGTTATGTAACTGTAATATTACAAAGAGGTTACAGCGAAAAAACCGCCAGAGCAAAAAGCCTCGCTATTCGGCTGAGGCAGATTTCAGGTAGGCGATCAGATCGGCGCGTTGCTGCGGATCATTGATACCGGCAAAGACCATGGTAGTACCCGGAACGGCTTCGGCAGGCCGGGTAATCCATTTGTCGAGCATATCGTCGTCCCAGGTGATGCCTGAGTTAGACAATGCTTCGGAATACACAAAACCCTCCACCTGCGCCGCGGGAGCACCGACGATGCCATGCAGATTCGGGCCGACTTTATTCATGCCGCCGGCATTCAGCGTGTGGCAGGCCTGACAGAATATATAGAAGCGTTTGCCTTTGGTCGGATCGCCGGTCAATTCTCCGGCAGCCACCGCTGCCATGTCTTCGGCTTTTGCTACCGCAGCCTCTGCTGCTGCACCGGCTGCGGCAGCGGCCTCCGCCGGCGCATCACTGTCCTGGGCGCAGGCGGAAATAAACAATGATAAAAACAGCGCGACAAGCAAACGATTGTTCATGTTTCGGTCCATCAGAGATTATCAGGGAATTAGCAGAGTATAAGACTAACCGGTACGGCGCATTTCCGCAGCCCTGTGTATGGCTTTGCGAATTCTCGGGTAGGTGCCGCAGCGGCATATATTGGTGATTTCGCGGTCGATATCCGCATCAGTTGGCGCAGGATTGCGATCCAGTAATGCGGTAACGGCCATGATCATTCCCGACTGACAGTATCCGCATTGCGGCACCTGTTCGTCTATCCAGGCCTGTTGCACCGGATTGAGCTTGCCGTCGCCGGCCAGGCTCTCAATGGTCTGCACGCTGCGTCCGGACACAGCTTTGACGGGAACGACGCAGGACCTGACCGCACCGCCATCGAGATGCACGGTGCAGGCTCCGCATTGGGCGATACCGCAGCTGTATTTGGTTCCGGTCAGATGCAACAGGTCGCGAATCACCCACAACAACGGCATATCGTCAGGCGCGTCGACGCTGACCTGCTCACCGTTTAGCTCAAAGCGAATCATTGCCGCGCAACGGTCATCCGTTCAGGGTATTCGGCTTCGGCCCGCTTGCGGTAGTAGGCCGGCAGGGCTTCGATATTTGGCAGTTTGGCACCGGCCGCATGCCAGAGCAGATGGCCTTCGTGCTCATCCATCTCCATCCAGTGCAGCCACGGCATTGTAACGGTAGAACTGAAGACGCTGGACAAGCGCAGTATGTTCGGATTATCGAACTCCTGCAGATCAGCAAACATTGACTGTGCCTGACCACGTGGCGCCGGCAGGCCCGGCGGATAGACCGTATCGTTGTTCATCCAGACCTTGCCGGCGGCAACGTTCCACCACTTTTTCAGCGGCTCATCCGGTATGGAGTCTTTCAAAGCTGTAAAGCGAATACCCTGAGTCGACAAATTGAAACCGCGCCCCGGGCCGCCGCCCTGAATTGCTGCTTCTACCTTGTTGAGCTTGCCGGTAAACGGATTCTCATATTCATTCAGCCAGGCCTCGCCGTCCAGCGTGCGGAAAAACGTCACGGTGTTGCCGGTGAGTTCGTAGGTGCCATCATCCAGATGACTAACCAAATAAAGTTCCATGCCGGAAAAACGGAACAAAGGCCGGGGATTCATGGTCTCGCCGATCAGCGCGTAAACCGTACCGTTGTACCACCACGGGCAATCAACCTCCTCGAGGCTCGCTGCCATGCGAATAAAGTTTGCCAGATTGGCTTCCGGTGTCGCCAGGGCAACGCTACCGGGCGCCGCGCCGGGCGCAAATTCGGGCAATGCGCCCTCCACTGAAGCCACCAAGAGACCGCCTGTGCCCATCAATACTGTCCTGCGCGAAATTTCGCTGCTCATTCGTTAATTGCTCAAAAGTTGCGCACCCGGGGATACCGGGATATCGCAGAAAATCAGATCCCCAGGCCGCCCGGGTTCATCAGTCCGTCAGGGTCAACCTGCTTTTTTATGGCGCCGATCAGGTCTGCCGCATGCTGGTCGCGTCCGCGCATGTAGGGAT
>CAYGKB010000204.1:0-3060 GCA_964350425.1 uncultured Chromatiaceae bacterium
ACGGTATCGGCATGTCGCGCGATGAAGTGGTCGAGCATCTCGGCACTATCGCCAAATCCGGCACCAGCGAATTTCTGGCGCGGCTTAGCGGCGACCAGCGCAAGGATTCGTCGCTGATCGGCCAGTTCGGGGTGGGTTTTTATTCATCGTTTATTGTTGCCGATCGCGTGGAGCTGCTGACGCGGCGGGCGGGTTGCCCGGCCGGCGAGGGAGTGCACTGGGAATCCACCGGTGAAGGGGAATTTACCGTTGCGCCGGCGGAAAAAGCCTCCCGCGGTACCACCGTGATTCTGCATCTGCGCGAAGATGCCAAAGAATTCGCTGACCCCTACCGGCTGCGCAACCTAATCCGCCGGTATTCAGACCACATCGGTTTTCCCGTCAAAATGCTGGAGCAATTGCCGCCGCCGGCAGACACCGACGATGAGGCGGAACAAGCCGAACCCGGCTATGAAACGGTGAATGCTGCGCGGGCACTCTGGACCCGCCCGCGCACCGATATCAAGGATGAGGAATACATCGAGTTCTACAAACACATTTCGCATGACTTCCAGGATCCGCTGCTGTGGAGTCACAACAAGGTGGAAGGCAAGCGCGAATACACCAGCCTGTTGTACCTGCCATCCAAGGCGCCTTTTGATCTGTACAATCGCGAAGCGCCCAAAGGGTTGAAGCTTTATGTACAGCGCGTGTTCATCATGGACGAGGCAGACCAGTTTCTGCCGCTGTACCTGCGTTTCGTGCGCGGTGTGGTGGACTCAAACGATTTGTCACTGAACGTGTCGCGCGAGTTACTGCAGCAGGATACCCATGTCGAGGCGATCCGCACAGCACTGACCAAGCGCGTACTCGACATGATTGACCGGCTGGCAAAAGACGAAGACCCGACGAAGTACCAGGCTTTCTGGGATGAATTCGGCACCGTGCTCAAGGAAGGCCCGGGCGAAGACATCGCCAACAAGGAAAAAATCGCCGGCTTACTGCGCTTTGCCTCTACCCATACCGGCGAGGCCACGCAGAACGTATCACTGGCCGATTACATCGGCCGAATGCAGGACGGTCAGGACAAGATCTATTTCATCACGGCCGACAATCACAATGCCGCCAAGGCCAGCCCTCACCTGGAAGTGTTCCGTAAGAAAGGAATCGAGGTATTGTTGTTGTCCGACGCCATTGATGAATGGGTGACCGGCTACCTGCAGGAATTCGATGGGAAAAGTTTTGTTGACGTCGGCCGTGGTCAGCTCGATCTCAGTGATATCGGCGAAGCAGATGCCGAATCCGCGGAAGAACTGAATGCAAGCCACAAAGAGCTGATTGAACGCATCGCCAGTGTGCTGGGCGCGGATGTCAAGGAAGTACGCGCGACCAACCGTCTGACCGATTCACCGGCCTGCCTGGTGGTGGACGAGTACGACATGGGCAAGCAAATGCGCAAGGTGCTGGAAGCCAGCGGGCAGAAACTGCCTGAGTCGCAGCCCATATTCGAGATCAACCCCGCCCACACCCTGGTTAAGAAGCTGGCTGCGGAACAGGACGACGAGCGCTTTGCTGATCTGAGCCGCGTGTTGTTTGATCAGGCGGCGCTGGCCGAAGGGCAGCAGCCTAAAGATCCTGGTCTGTTTGTGCAGCGGCTAAACAAACTGCTTATAGATCTTTCGCAATAGGATCCAGCGGCTTAATCGGCCGCGCAACTCTTTCTCGCTCGGGCTTCGCTGCGCGAAACTCGCTCGAAAGAGGCCGTCCGATTAAGCCGCGTGAAACTGTTGCGAAGGTGCTATGCGCGTTCGTGAGCCCGCAGCGCTATCCCGCCGAAAAGGACCATGGCATTTGCCGCGGCGACCGCGATGAACGGAGCGCCCGGCGCGACCAGGTCAAACAGCTGGCCGCCGCCCCAGGAGATCGCCAGTATGCCGACGGCGCCAAAAAAACTTTGCACGCCAAACACCGAGCCGCGGATATCGGGCGGACACTGCTGGGCCAGCAGCACCGTGATGGCCATGGCCACGCTGGACTGGCCGAAGCCTGCCAGCACCAGTGCCGGGATCATGCCGCCAAAAGACAGTACATCAGTTGACACCCCGAGCCATGCATAACCAAGCGCAGCTACGGCAAATGCGCCGATGGTCAGCGCGAGGCGATCAATCCTGTCGGCGATGATGCCAATGACCGGAGCGCAAACCAGCGCCGCCAGTGAATAAACGGCCACGTAGATGCCGGCGCGACCCTGTGCCTGGGCTGCCGTCATGCCCGCGGCGCTGCCGGCCTGCACTACCCACAAAATCATGAACAGCGTAACAATGGCCATGTCGGCGCGCGCAGCGAAGGCGGCGATGTAGGACAGCCCAATGCGCTTGTTACGGGCCGCAGCAAGACCCTTTTTTGCCAGTTCCAGCAGTGGTGGTTTGGTTTCCCGATCCGCGGCTTCTTCCGGGCGGCCCGGTTTCAAGCCGGTCATAACGATTGCCGCGACAAATGCAATCGCTGCAACGGTCAGGTAGGCATAGCGGCCCGCCCAGAGTTCATCTGCGCCCTGAGCCTGGTACACACTGGGGAGCTGACTCAGGCCACCAAAAAATGCCGCTGCGCCAAGTCCGTTGAGAAAAAAAGCCATGCCGGTGAATTTGCCGCGCGACTGATCGAGCGGATAGTCGGCGAGCAATGCCGACAGGTTGGTGGTGGTGGCGGCTACGCCCAGCGCAAAAACGGTGCGCAGCGCGAACAGGCCCTCAATGGACGTCGCAAAAGCATAAATGCCATAAGCTGTCGCCATCACCAGCCAGGCCAGGATATAGGTATTGCGGCGGCCAATGCGGTCTGACAATGCGCCCCACCAGCCGATGCTGACCATAACGACAATTTCCTGCCAGAACTGCAGGTTGCCGATAACTCGCCCATGCTGGTCTTCGGGAATGCCCAGGTTCACCTTGAGGATATAAGGTGTCAGTGACATCAGGTAAGTAAACATGCCGATGCTGATCAGCGCGGCAAACAGATAACACAATACATGCCGCGTAGTGACACCCGCAGCAAGTTTTACCGGCCCGAAGCTGCCGGTGG
>CAYGKB010000205.1:0-3004 GCA_964350425.1 uncultured Chromatiaceae bacterium
TGTAATGTGCGTTAACACTAAAACAGGGGGACTTGTAATGAGTCACACTAAACTAAGTATGGGCCTTGGGCTTATTGCCCTGCTGGGCTTTTCGTCGGTGGCGCAAGCTGTCGACTACCAGATCAGTGGCCAGGTAAACCGGATGATACGTTTCGCTGACGATGACGTTGAATCCGATATGCAACATCTCGACAACAGCGCTAATGAGTCACGCCTGAATCTGTCGGCCGGCGGCGAGTTTGCAGGCATGCGGGCAGAAGTCTTCACGGAACTGCGTCTGGATTCCAATGCCTCGCAGAACGTCGGTCTGTATGACGATGAAGATTCCCGTCACGGCGCCAAACTGGAGTACGCCGATATCCGCATTACGGCTGACTGGGGTACTGTCTCCATGGGTCGCGGCGACGGGGCAGCACGTTTTGCGCAGCGTCAGGATTTGTCGGGAACCGACCTTGCCGACAACTTCGACTTCCGGCGTATCGCTGGACTCGAGTTCCGTACTGATCTGGGCTCTCCCCCCGGCTACTATGGCGATCATGCCATAGGCTGGTTCGAAGGCAGTCGCAACGATCGTATCCGCTATGACTCGCCGTCATTTGGCGGTTCTGTGGCGTCAATCAGCTTCGGCGAAGGCCGCTCCTACGAACTGGGCCTGACTTTCGACTCAGCACTTGAAGCGGCATCGTCGTCGGCAGCAGGCACTTCTTCTGAAGCTGCTTCGTCTGGTTTTGATGGCCTGCGCATCATTGCAGCGATTGGCTACACTGACACGGGTGAGTCCAGAGATTTGGACATCTCGAATAATTCGCATTGTCACTACTGCGTGGAAGATGCCATCGCCGCTTCTGTGTCAGCAATCATTGCGAATGGCTTTGGCCTGACGGTAGGTTACGGTAGCGCTTCGATGACCAATGACACTCACGGCATCCCTGGCGTGACGGAGTTTAAGGACATCGACGGTATGTACATCAAACCGTTCCTGCGCAGCGGCAACCATGCCTACAGCCTGAGCTTCGGCACCAACAGCGATATCGATGCTACAGTTGACCCGATGGGCTTCGACGGCTATGACGGTGGTCACTGGGCGTTGTCCTACCAGTACAACGGCGAAAGCGGCGTTGACGTATATGCCTCCTATCAGAAGCTGGAAATGGAAGGCAACGGCACTCTCGTGGATTTGGAAGACATCAAGGTGCTCTTCGGTGGCGTACGCCTGACCTTCTAAGACTGGATTCAGTCTTGCAGTAGCAAATGCCCCGGTCTCATGACCGGGGCATTTTTTTTGCTGTATCATCAGGCATAACTTGCCAATTCACTTTCTCAACTTCAGGTCTCAGCAATGAACAAAACCGTGTTTCTGACTATGGCCTCACTCGCGCTGACGGCATGTTCTCTGCAGGGCGTAAATGAGAACACCCCCATGATCGCAGTGGGCCCGAAAGCCGACCGGCCGGGTGTTTTTTCCGGGAAAGACGGGAAATTCACGGGCACGTTCAACAGAGACTCTGAGAGCTCCGGTGCAGCAACCGCTGGCTCGCCTGCTGCAATGCCAGCAGCCAGCGGCACTGATTCCCCTGCTTCAGCGAGTCAAGCCAACGGCAGTGTAAACGTAAACGCGGATGAGTATGCCGAGTTCAAAGCCTGGAAAGACGCTCGCGAGGAGGCAGAATTTGAGGCATGGAAACGGCAGCGAGAACGCGAAGAATTCGAAGCCTGGAAACGGCAACGCGACGCGCAGCAATAATCGGTCGTTAATTTCCGGCTGTTTTTGTACTAAGGCTCAAAGTATCCGTACAATTCATCGGCGGTGCGCCTGACAACGGCAGCAATAGCCTGCTGGTCTGCGGGCATGCCGCGAGTACGCATAAAACTTCGATCGACGAAGATCTTTCCCGCGACACGTAGTTCCGGCCGCGTCAGGCTCCAGCGGAACAGATTGCCGACTGTCTGCTCGCTAGTGAAACGGCGATGCAACTCGCGCTTCACCTCGTTCAGAGTGAGTATCTGGGTAGGTGTCCGGTTGCTGATTAGCGCAACCGGATGGCTGGCATCCACCATGCGCTGCGCATCCAGCGTGGTTTCAGGGGTTTGCAGCCAGTCCATAATCACACTGAATGAACGGTTCGGCCGGTTGGGCGTCAGGCTAAGCACCTGCGAACCACCGGCCTCAAGCGCCCGTGCCACAAATTCGGAACAGTAAAAGGCTGAGTCATCTGCATAATCGAAGTACTTGTCGAACGGCGTCCGCACAGCGAAATGATGCCGGGCAAATTCAGCCACCTTTTTGCGATCCGCATTGGCCGGCTCATAGATTTCGATAAAGTAGTAGCGGCGCGCAAACTGATCCAGCCGGGCGCGGGAAACTGCGCCTTCTATGGTTGAGGTGGGCGGAATTTCAGGATCAAAATTCAGGGAGGGATTGCCGAGTTCCTCATATACATATGGCACACCATCCTCAATAACCAGTATGCCCATGTGTATGTAGGGACTAAAATCGCGCGGCATCAGCGCCAGCGCCATATCCATCGGACTTGCCGAGCCGCTGACGACGATCTGCCCGGACGCCAGCGGCGTGTCACGGAACTCACCGGCCGGCTTGCCAAAATATTCAAAGGTGCGGAATTCGTTGGCGGTCAGGTATGTGCATCCGCCAGCCCATGCCATTAGCATGACCGCCGCCAGACTATGCAGTACCCGAATAGCCGGACCTCTCATTCGCCCTGCTCCCCGCCCGCCTGACGCTTGCGCTCACTTCCTGAGCTAAGCTCAAAATTGTTCGGTCGCTTGCCGTCGGGAGCGGAAAACTCCTCCTGCACCCGCTGCGGCAAGGGCACGCAACCAGCCAGCGTTACGCTTGCCAAGACAATGGCTAACGCAATGCTGAAGATACCGGCGTACTTCACGCGCTGAGTTGGGCGGCTATTCTGAGCTGGCTATGTGGACGAAGCATCGTAGATGGACTGGATGGTGCTGTCCAGCATGGCGTTGAACTCGGCATCGCTTT
>CAYGKB010000206.1:0-2983 GCA_964350425.1 uncultured Chromatiaceae bacterium
ACGCCATGGTCAGGTAGGGCACCGAGAACAGCGAGTAGCCGGTGTTCATGATCAGATAGACGACGGTGATATACAGGAACAGCGTGAACTGGTCATCCGATGACGGGGCAAAAAATAAGGCCGTAAAACTCAGTGCCGCCAGCAGGCCGCCGGCCAGAATGAACGGCCGCCGCCGTCCCCAGCGTGTATTGCTTCTGTCTGAAACAATGCCGGCAATGGGGTCGGCAACTACCACCCAGATTTTGGCGATCAGGATAGCCAGCGCCGCAAGACCGGTGTCGAGCCCCAGTACTGTGGCCAGGTACATGGGCAGCAGCAGGGTAGGCGTGTCGCGCAGTATTTGCCCGCCGATCTGGCCCACGCCATAGCCGATGTAAGTGGATACGGGCAATAAATCGGCTGACCGGTTGCGCAGCAAGCCCGCGAAAATTTTATTGTCTGACAATGAGGTAGACCCCGCATCGGCCCGTTTGTCGGGCCTGACGCCAGACCTTAGCAGAATAGCTGCGGTCTACAAACAGCGCAGCTACGCCGGGTTCAGACCAGCTTTAATGGTTTGGTCTGCACGGTGGCGCCGCCGTCAAAGTTAAGCAACCAATCAGCAAAGGCATCGGCCGACAGCGGTTCGCTCCAGTAGAATCCCTGTGCCCGGTCAACTGCATGCGCCTGCAGCCAGCGCAAAGCCTGGCCGTCGGATACGCCTTCGGCAACTGTTTTCAGATTCAGTTTGCGGGCCAGATCAATGCAGGCTGACACGATCGCAACATCGGCATCGTCACCCGGCAGGTTGGCAATGAAAGCGCGGTCAATTTTGAGCTCCTGGGCCGGCAGATTTTTGAGTTGCGCCAAAGAGGAATAGCCGGTGCCGAAATCATCTATGGAAACAGTGATGCCCAGATCGTGAATGCGCACCAGCGTTGATGTTGCCTTGGCGAAGTCTTCGATCATGGCCTCCTCGGTAACCTCTACAATCAGCCGGGAAGGGTCGAGACTGTTGTGTTTGACCGTGTCCATAATGAACCAGGGCAGTTCGTCATCCATCAGGTCGTTGGCTGACAGATTGATTGCAAGGCTCAGGTCTTTGCCCTGCGCCGCCCAGGCCGCCAGTTGTTTGCCGGCTTCGGCAATCATCCAGCGTGTAATGATCAGCATGTCACCGGCGCGTTCAACAACCGGGATGAACGCGGCCGGTTGCAGCAAGCCGTAGCGGGAATGTTGCCACCTGACCAGCGCTTCCGCGCCGCAGACCGTCTCGGAACTCAGATCAATCTTGGGTTGCAGATACATTTTCAGTTCGTTGTCGGCAGCTGCGGATTTAAGATCCTGCAGCAGGTTCAGGTTGCGGACTCGCTGCTCCTGGTCGCCCTCACGGTAAAAGCGATCAGGTCGGCCTTCCTGAACAGCGTCGTTCACGGCAATGGTCGCACGCAACAAAAGATTACGTGCGTTGTTGGCATGCTTGGGGAATACCGCCATGCCTATGACCGGCTCAATGTTGACATTGACTGACGGTAGTCGCAGTGATGTGCCCAGTTGATTGCGCAGATCTTCGGCGATGTCCCGGATCTGCACCGTGTCATCTTCGGTCAGGGCCAGCATGAAATCATCATTCTCAAGCCGCGCCAGCAGATAGTTGTCACCGGCGAATCGGCGCAGTCGCCGTGCCACTTCGCTAAGATATTCGTCGGCAGGTTCGTGTCCCAGCGTGCTATTGAGATCCTTTAGTGCATCCAGCCGCACAACCAGCAGGCCGACGGTTTGTCCCTGATCCCAGGCACCGTCAACCATGTCGCCGAGCAGTTCCAGCGCATATTCGCGGTTATACAAGCCGGTGGCGGCATCATGCCTGCTTTGATGGGATATGTGCTTTTCACGCTGGGCGATTTCTGACTGCATGGCATTGAATGCGGTGCCGAATTCATGCAGTTCGTCACCGGAGCGGATTTCCACCGGCACCTCATAGTTGCCGGCGCGGATGCGCTGGGCCGCTTCCATCAACCTGCTTACCGGTCGGGTCAGCGCGCGGGATAGCAATACAGCGCCGAACAGAGCTGCCGCCAGCGGCAATGCGCCGAGCGCGAAGGATGCTGTTTTGAGCAGTTCATAAGGCGCCATGGTTTCCTGCAGCGACTTGGTGATCAGTACATTGATGCCGCTCTCCCGGCCAAAAAACGGAGTCGTTATGGCCAGATGATCCTGGCCGTCAATTTGTACTGTTTGCACGGCATCGCTGACGGAAACATTAGTGCCGGCATGGCGCAAATCTTCCACGGGGGCAGACTTTTTCGACGAGGCAAGTACCCGTTGCGTTGTTTCGCTTGCTGCCAGCAGCGTGACTTCCAAACCGGTCAGCTTTTCCAGCTGCTGCGTAAATCCGTTGTTGAGTTCAAACCCCATGGACAACCAGGCGATCGGCAGGGGTGCTTTGACCGGCACCGTAATGATTTCAAAAGCCGAATCGTCGGTGATAAAAAAGCGGTGGCCTGCTGCGGCGAATGTCACTCCGGCCAGATCGGCCTTGTCGCCGGACAGTTGGCCCTGTGAGGTGAAGGTGGCCAGCAGCTGCTGCTGCCGGTCAACGATAAAGGCGATGTCGGCGCCGGCCCGGTTGGCATGATTTTGCAGCGCGGAGCTGACGGTCGCTGTTTCACCCATGCCAACCGCCTGCTTAAACCCGTAATCCGCGGCCAGTGCCCGCACCGTATTGGCGAGCTGATCGGCGCGACTGGCAGTCGCATTGCCCAGCAGTTCGGTGCCGGCCTGCATGGATTGTTCGGCTCGCTCGGCAACATCCGCTTTGGCGGTGAACAGCACCACGGCGACCGTACCGGCCTGACTGGCCAGTATCAGAATTGCTGCAGTTGCGAGAATTTTGACGCGCAGGCTTTGCATCTGCCATCCATGGTCGGCTGCAAATCACACTCATCAATACTAGTCGCCGGTTACGCTGAATTACGTGAAGTCCGTCACGTCTGGGTTACCG
>CAYGKB010000207.1:0-2976 GCA_964350425.1 uncultured Chromatiaceae bacterium
TGCTGATCCGCAGCGAGCAGAAAACGATCGCTGACAATAGGCGGGCGGCCATCCGGCAAGAGTGACGCAGCGGAATCAGGGCCGCCCGGCAACCAACCGGCACAACCTGTTGTTCCCAGCACCAGCAGCCATACGGCCAGTACGCGCACCACACCCATGCGCGGAATTATAACTGCAGTGGGTGCTTCAGCGGCTGCAGGCGGGCCGCCGGCCACTCGCGCGCGCCTGTCGATAAATTGGCATCACCTGCGTCACCTGCTCGCCAAGAGCGGCAATGCGCGCGGAGCTGGACGGGTGGGTAGACAAAAAGGACGGCGGCCGGTTGGGATTGGCGGCGGCCATGTTGCGCCACAGTTCGACGCTGGCCTCGGGCCTGAAGCCGGCCCTCGCAACCAGTTCCAGTCCGTCCACATCGGCCTCGGTTTCCTGGGCGCGACTGAAGGGCAGCAGCAAACCCAGCTGGGTGCCCAGCATGATCAGGCCGACATTTTCCCGCACTACCTCACTGGCCACACTGCCAATCATGATACCGAGGGTGGCAGCAGTCTGACTGTTGGCGCGACTCAGGGAATGGCCAAGCGTAACGTGGGCAATTTCGTGGCCCATGACGGCTGCCAGCTGATCCTGATCTTCTGCCACTGCAAACATCCCGGTAAACACACCGATCTGCCCGCCGGGCATCGCGAAAGCGTTGGTCTCGTCCTCATCAAACAGCTCCACATCCCAGCTGTAACTGGCGTAGGGTTCATCAAGCTGCGCAATGATGGCGTTGGCTATGCACTGCACGTAAGCCCGGTCAGCGGCGTTCTGCGAGATCGTCATCTCCTGCCGCATTTTCGCAAACTCGCCCGCCGAAGCCTGTTGCAGCTGCGAAGCAGTGACGCAACCGGTCAGGACAAATACAGATAGAAGTAGCGCATAAGGTTTCATCACATGCCCCTGGCGGTATCCAGCAACGCTGTCATGGCTCCCTGCAGTTTATGCACCAGGCCTTCATGGCCCTTGTAAGTGATTCCGTAGATGGCGGCATTGTCAGCTGCGTGCATCAGGTAGTCGTCCGAACTGCCCAGTTCATCTATAAGACCCAGCTCCAGCGCACGAGTTCCGTACCAGTGTTCACCCGTTGCAACCGTGTCCATGTCCAGTTCCGGACGATTGCTGCTAACCGCGCTCTTGAATAACTCATGCACGTCTTCCAGTTCCTCACGGGTTTTTTCGCGATGCTCCTCGGTGTTCTTGCCGAACATGGTTAGCGTACGCTTGTACTTGCCGGCGGTAATCTGTTCAAAATCAATACCGCGATTCTCCAGAAAACGGTAAAAGTTTGGCAGCTGCAGCAACACACCGATTGAGCCGATAATGGCAAACGGCGCAGCTATAAACTTGTCGGCTATAGCACCCATAAGATAGCCGCCACTGGCTGCTACTTTGTCCACGATGACAGTCAGGGGAATGCCGCGATCCTTGATGCGCTGCAATTGCGATGCTGCCAGCCCGTGATCGTGCACCGCTCCGCCGGCATTTTCCAGACACAGCACAACTTCATCTTCCGGGCGCGCGACCGATACCACGGCGCTGACTTCCTGGCGCAATGATTCGACCCCGGTGGCACGAATGTCGCCCTTGAAATTCAGCACGTAAACGCGCCGCTGCGGTTCAGCAGCGGCTGACTTTTGCGTCTCCTTCTGCTGCTTTTTCTGCGCCTTATGCTCGTCCTTCCACTCGCTTTTGGTCAGCACAGCCTGTCGCAGGGTGTTCGCCATGTCACGATACTTGTCGTTAAGTTTTTCGACCTTGAGCCCGCCACCTTTTTGTTCACCCCTGGAAGCCGACGCAATGATTATCACCACCACGCCAATTGCCGCCACAACGGTGACAACTTTTAGCAGAAACAAACCGTAATCAGACAATAATTCCATGCATACCTCGGTCAGGAAGCCATACCCACATTATTTTTTTCCAGCACGCGATCCGCCCGGTAACTGGAACGCACCAGCGGTCCGGCGACAACTTCCAGAAAGCCGCGCTGCAAACCAGCCTCACGCAACCGCGCAAAATCGTCCGGCGAGACAAAGCGCTCTACCGGCAGATGATTTGCGGTAGGCTGCAGATATTGTCCCAGCGTAAGAATGTCGACATCACGGCCGCGCAGATCATCCATGGTCTGCAGCACCTCGGCATCGGTTTCGCCCAGGCCCAGCATCAGGCTGGTCTTGCTGAGCACTTCCGGCGCCATCTGTTTTGCCATAGTCAGCACATTTAGCGTACGTTCATAGCCGGCGCGCGGATCGCGCACTTTGTGCGTCAGCCGTTCTACCGTTTCCACATTCTGGGCAAACACATCCAGACCCGAGCAGACTACTGCGCGCACGGCGTGTTCGGCGCCAGCGAAATCCGGGGTCAGTGCTTCTACGCCGGTAGTCGGATTAAGTGCCTTGATCGCGCGCACACAAGCCGCGTAGTGGGCCGCGCCGCCGTCAGCGAGATCGTCACGATCCACCGACGTCAGAACCACGTAGCGTAAATTCATCAGTTGCACGGAACGGGCAGTATTGGCCGGCTCCTCAGCATCCAGCCAACCGCCGGGATTGCCCGTATCGACCGCACAGAAGCGACAGGCACGCGTGCAAACGCTGCCCATCAGCATGATAGTAGCGGTACCGTTATTCCAGCACTCGCCGATATTGGGACAGTGGGATTCTTCGCAAACCGTACTCAGGCGATGCTCCCGCACATTGCGGCGCACGTCGGCAAAACCGCGCCCTGAGGGCAGCCTGGCCTTGAGCCAGCGGGGTTTACCGGCCTGCGGCGCAGCGGCGGTGCGGGACTTTTTGACACCGTCCTTGATTGCTGTCGCGCCGGTAGCCGTCCGGTACTTGGTACCGGATTCGATGCGCGCGGGCTGCTCAGCGCTGACAACGGGAATGCCTTTGAAATCTGTCATGGTCACTCTGCGGCCGAACCGTCGGCCGGGCG
>CAYGKB010000208.1:0-2967 GCA_964350425.1 uncultured Chromatiaceae bacterium
GAGCTGGCGATGCAGCAGTTCCGGTCGCAACGCTACCATCAGAAGTTTGACGTGGTGCCGGGTATCCGTGCGCGTTTTACTGATGCAGGCCATATTCTGGGCTCCTGTATTGTCGAGCTGTGGCTTACCGAAGGTGGCGAAACCCGCAAGCTGGTATTCAGCGGCGACCTTGGCCACGCCGACGCGCCGGTACTGCGTGATCCGGAAACGGTGCAAAGCGCGGACCTGGTGCTGATGGAGTCTACCTACGGTGATCGTGGTCACCGCTCGTGGGACGAAACCCGCGCCGAGGTTGAGGAGATTGCTGCAGCCACCCGCACGGCCAAGGGCAATATCATCATTCCGGCATTCGCGGTCGGGCGCAGTCAGTTGTTGTTGTACTGGCTGGCGCGCAATTATCAGGAAGCAGGGCTTGAGGGCTGGCAGGTATTTCTCGACAGTCCGCTGGCGATTCGTGCCACGCAGGTTTATCAGCAGTTCATTAAACTGCTCGACAGCGATGCCCGCGAACTGTGGTCCGACCGGAGTATTCTCGAGTCGCTGCCCAGCCTGAAATTCACCCGTACTGCGGATGAGTCGCGTGAACTGAACCTGCTGCGCTCCGGTGCCATCATTATTGCGGGCAGCGGCATGTGCACGGGCGGGCGCATCCGCCATCACCTGCAGCACAATCTGGGGCGCAAGGAATGCCATGTGATTATTACCGGCTATCAGGCGGCTGGCACGCCCGGGCGGCAGCTGGTGGACGGGGCTGACAGGTTGCGGTTGTTCGGCGCCGAAATCCCGGTGCGTGCGCAGGTGCATACCATCGGCGGTTTATCTGCGCATGCCGGACAACGCGCACTGGTCGGCTGGTACGACGGGTTTCGCCAGCGACCTCCGCTGGTGCTGGTGCATGGCGAACCGGAAGCGCAGCAGGTGTTAGCTAACTTGATTCAGGATGAACTGGCAGCGCCGGTGCACATTGCCGCCCATGGCGACCGATTCGACTTGCTGCAGCCGATTCCCTTCTGATTCGCTCAGGCCGTCAGGTGCTCGAGGTCGTCCTGCCGGGCTGCCTCAAGGTAATAGTTTCCCAGCGCCATGAGCAGCGCCCGGTTTGCAGTCAGCAATTCACGATTGACGTTGAGCAGTGACGAAACTTCCGATTCTTCAATCTGGTCGTTGCGCACGGCCGTATAAATGGCTTCATGGAAAACGTCATGGCGCTTCTGGGCACGTATCAGAGTTTCTGCCAGATCTTCAAAACTGACTGCATACTCATCGGTGTCACGCAGGTTGTAGAGGTCCTGCAAAAAGCTGGCCGACAGATCGCGTACCTGGTTGACGAAGTTGCCGCTGCCATCGGCTGCTGCCAAATCGGCGAGGTTGTGACGGATATCTTTAATGGCCTTGGCGCTGTGCACGCCTTCGCGCGCCGCGCGCAGTAGCTGGGTCAGACGGGCCGATTCCGTACTTTCCAGCGGCCCGGCCTGCAGGCGGATGGCAAACTCCAGCAGCTCTCCTTCCAGTGTTTTGGTAGCGCGATACAGTTCATCGAACGGCAGCAGTTTAAGTTTCTGGATGCCGTGGCGATGCGGAATCGGCGGGCGTCCCTGCGGCTGGGTCAGCGGGGGAGCAAAAGCATTCATCTGCAGACGCAGGGCCCGCGCCAGCAACTGCGAAGTCTCACGTTCGCAGGCATCTATCGCGGCGCCGCCGACACCCGACTGCACGTCCTGCAGGTAACGCGCCTGTTGCTGGCCTTGTTCGGGAATCAGCCGCTGCAGCATGTTTGCAAACTTTTCCGTGAACGGAAAAAACAGGCACAGCCCCAGCAGATTAAACAGGCTGTGAAACGCCACCAGCGCATAAAGCGGGTCGGAAATGCCCAGCCATGCAATCAGCGCCAGCATGGGCGTGCGCAGAATAATGGCAATCACGTCGGTGATGACATTAAACAGTACGTGACCGGCAGCCACCTGCTGGCGTACCGCCGAACCCTTGATGGCACCGATAACAACCGTGCTGGTTGTGCCCAGGTTGGCGCCGATGGCGACCGCGGCCGCATTGGGCAAATCAATAATCCCCGCATTGAGCGCCGCCAGCGTAATCATCATGGTTGCCGAACTGGACTGAATAACGGCGGCCACCAGCATGCCGAACAGCAGGTACTGCCAGGGTGCGAGTCCGGCTAGGTCGCTGATATCAATAAGAGCTTCCAGCGATGCCACGCTGCTTTTCATAAGTTGCAGGCCCATCAGCAGCAGACCGAGCGCCAGGACAGCGCGTCCGTATTCCACCCAGCGCTGTCTGCCGAACACAAACAGCAGGCCGCCGATGCCGATCAGTGGCAGGCTTAACGCAAAGATTTCCAGCTTGAAGCCAATGGTGGCGACGATCCAGCCGGTCAGTGTAGTACCAAGATTGGAACCGAAGACGATCCCCAGCGCCGCCGTCAGCGTCAGTAAACCGGCGCCGGTAAAGGCCAGCGCCATCAGGCCCACGACCGAACTGCTTTGCAGCAGCGCGGTGCTGACAATGCCGCCGATTACGGCATTAATACGCCGCCCCGTCTGCTTTTTAAGATAGGCGGCGAGTTGCCGGCCGCCAAGCGCCTTGAGCCCCAGTTCCAGTTGCACCATGGCGAACAGGAACAGCGCAACGCCGGCAAGCAGCCCCCAGTAGTCAAATTGAGCGACCATCTGCCTATTATAAGTCGCGGCCGGTCAGGCGGCGCTATGGATCAGGAGCCGGCGATAAATTCCAGCGTCTTTTCGGCCAGCTCCGCCGGCACATCCTCAATAAGGAAAAAGCCCGTGTCCGGGTAAAGGGTATGTGGCTGGTTGGCGGTGCCCGGCACCTGGTTCTGAAACTCCGACGGCTTGAAGCCGCGTCGTGCCATGCTCTCGCTGATCAGGATTACCGCCGGTTTGTTCCAGTCAGCAAGTTTGTCCCAGGCAGCGCGGTTCGGTCGGGCAGCCGGGT
>CAYGKB010000209.1:0-2930 GCA_964350425.1 uncultured Chromatiaceae bacterium
ACACCGGGATCATGCGCTTGCCGGGAATACGCACGTACATCAGGCCATGAAAAGCACCGATGACGGTTGCGTCGTAGGATGACCAGATCTTGCCGAAAGCGTATAGGTTGTCATACGGGTCGGCGTAATTAATTCCGCCGGATTTGGCCAGTACCGGGCCTGCCGGAGCCGCCAGTGCACCGCCGAAGGCCAGTGATGCCCTAAGTATGTCGCGGCGGCTGGTGGTGTTACCCAGATGTTCAATCAGCTTGCTGTTCATGATTCAGAAATCTCCGGTGCTACTTCTTCAGCGAATGCCTCCCAGGTACCTTTCGGCATAACTTCCGGCCAATAGTCCGGCGCTTCAAGATATTCCGGCGCATGCTTTTCGATGTAGGCGAGCACCTTGGGTGGCACATCACCAAAATCCGCTAAGCCCTTGTGACTCCACATCCGGCCGAACAGCACCTCGTCGCGGTATTTGTGTTCGCCCATGCGCATCCACGGCCACCACTGCGACAAGCGGCTAAAGCCCGCCATGTAACGCACAGCAGGCTCGCTGCGGTCCATCATCTGCGCCAGCGACATGCTGAAAGTGAAATGTTCCGAGGGGCTTATTCGCTCACCGGTACAGGCTTTGGGCCATTTGTCTTTGGTTACCGGGTTGGTGTATTCGTGTGCATAATCCCAGGCCAGCAGCAGATCGTCGCCGAAACTGTCAAAGGGCAGAACAAAGGGTACGACGCCGGACTCTTCGCGATGCGTGCCTTCGTTCATCAACGTGGCGTCGTCTTTGGCAGAACCCATGGCGAAGCGCGGCATCTCGGCGGTGAGTTTGCCGCCCATATTGGGGTTGTAAAAGTTAACCACTTCCACGGTTTCGCCGGTCCAGGGGTTGTCCCATGTTTCCAGAATGTCACCGCTGGCGAGGTCGGTAAAATAACCGGTCTCCTTGCCTCGTATCCACATGTTGCCGTCATCGTCGATTTTTGACTGCATCACGCCGGTGCCGGTATAGCCGAATAGCGGCACAAGTCGCCGGTCGCCGATACGGCCATACATCAGACCGTGAAAGCCGCCTATCTGCGGCTCATCATATCCCGCCCAGATTTTGCCAAAGGCATACAGGTTGTCGTAGGGGTCGTCAAAATCAAGGCTGACGCCGGCTCCTGCCGGCAGCAACGGCGGCCGCGCAAGCGTTCGCGGTGCCATCTGTTCAAGCGCTTCGACAGCGGCGGGCGAGCGGCTCAGCAGGCCGTTAAGAAAAAGTGATGACATTAATGCTCCTGTTGGTTGGCCGTGTCCTGTAACGGTCGGCGCATCATCGCGCATATCTTCCGACGGTCGATATAGCGGTTCGATAGCTGCGCACTTGGCGGTCATGGTCTAGGATAAACAGCAATAGTCCGGAGATCAGACGCATTTGAATTCCTCTACCGCAGATACTCTAGCTACTTCTGCCGAAGGTTCGGCTGCTGCCGACGTGGTACCGACCGGCGTGGCTGCCGGTTGGGGCTTCGGTACTCTGGCAAGCGCGACGATGCTGAATGCGCCCACCGCTGCGCTGCTGTTTTTCCTCGTGACACTGGTAAAGCTGGATCCGTTTACGGTAGGCGCCCTGATTTTTGCCGGCAAAATCGTAGACGTACTGACCGATCCGCCGGTTGGCGCATGGAGTGATCGCACCCGCTCCCGCTACGGCCGCCGTCGCCCGTGGTTGCTCGGATCTTCCTTTGCCTGCGGTATTGCTTTCGCGTTGTTGTTCAATATTCCGGTCATGAGCGATGTCGCCACCTACGTCTATGTGGGTGCGGCGCTGGCGCTGTTCGCGGTCGCTTACACGGCTTTCCAGGTTCCATACATGGCGATGCCTGCGGAAATGACCACCGACTATCACCAGCGCACCAAGATCATGTCCTGGCGCGTGTTTTTCATGACGCTGGGAAACCTGGCCGGCGTGGCATTTGCTGCGTTTGCGGCGCGCTTCGGCGGTGACCGGGAAGCCTATGGGGAAGCAGCGTTGTATTTTGGTGTGGCAATAGCACTGGTTATGCTGGCGACGTTCTTTTTTACTGCCAACAGTCGCCAGACGACCGCCGCACCGGACAGCGCCGGTATTTCCTGGCGGCAGCATTTGCAGTGGTTGCTTGTCAACCGACCGCTGATGATATTGATCGGCACCAAGATCGCTATTTATCTCAGCGTCTTTGCGAGCCTGACGACAGCGCTGTTTTTCTTTAAAAGTATTCTTAAGCTCGACGAGCAGACTTTCTTCATGGTGTTTGGGCTGCAGACAGTGGTCAGTATTCTGTTTCTGCCCCTGTGCAATCTGCTGTCCAGACGTATCGGCAAAAAGCCGGCCTATATTATTTCCCTGACAGGATTTGCCGCCGTAGTGCTGACCTGGCTACTGGCGGCCCCGAATGAACCGCTGCCATTGCTGATTGCGCGTGCCGTGATGCTGGGCGCCTTCGGCGCCGGTGCCCATCTCTATGGGCAGTCAATGCTGATTGATACTTTTGCGCTGGACTATCAGCAGACCGGCCAGCGTCGCGAGGGCGTGCTGGCTGCTTCATTCAGTTTTGTGGAAAAGGCCTGCATGGCCCTGGCGCCTTTCATCGTCGGTTTTCTGCTCAGCACGCTGGGGTTTGATAAAAACCTGGACCCAACCGCGGATCAGAGTGCATCGGCAGTGTTTGCGATTCAGCTGGGTTTTGTCTGGATACCTGTTGCCTGTCAGCTGGTCTCGGTAGCATTGCTCAGGTTCTATCATCTGACAGAAGCTGAACTACAGGAGCAGCCAACTGTATGAGCCAGAGCATAAAGATTGAAATCGTTTCCGACTTTGTCTGCCCCTGGTGTTATGTGGGCAAAAAACGTCTGGAAAGGGCGCTGGCAATGCGTCCTGACCTGCACGCCGAGGTTAGCTGGTCGCCCTTTCAGCTGAGTCC
>CAYGKB010000210.1:0-2897 GCA_964350425.1 uncultured Chromatiaceae bacterium
CGGCGCGGATATCATCACCACGGTATCAACCCCGGTGAATGCCGCGCGCATCTGCACCGGCGATTCATAATCGCCGGTGCGTTTGTCGATATCTTTGAGGTTGACGCGCGCCGGGTCGCGCGCCACGGCGATGATGTCGTCATGCGGAACGCGGTTCCGCAGTTGCCGGAGGGTAACCTGACCCAGCCGACCGGTAGCGGCTGTCACTGCAATTTTCATGTAATGCGCCTCACCTTTGGCAGCCGGACTATCGCAGCTTGTTCTGCGGCGTTGGTCCGAAGTGCGCCTCCAGACGCACACCGACACCGGGATTGATCTCGCGTTCCTCGCTCGGCAATTCCCGTGGCCAGGACACACTGCCGACATACTCCAGGAACAGCCA
The DNA here is from genome assembly GCA_964350425.1 of uncultured Chromatiaceae bacterium. Classification (GTDB taxonomy): domain Bacteria; phylum Pseudomonadota; class Gammaproteobacteria; order Steroidobacterales. The sequence continues at coordinate 383 of CAYGKB010000210.1, forward strand.
CTCACGCAGAAACCGGTGGCGAAATTTCAGTTCCACGCCGAAATTCTGCAACTTGACCTCATCCCCGGTCTCGCCGCGGACAAATGCACTGTAGGTCAACGCACGGCGGTTCGACAAGGCATGAAACAGGATCAGCGTGGACCCCCAGCGCGTGCCATTGATTTCCGGGTCCTGTGAGACGTTGCCAAAATTGGCCCAGCGCAGCAGCATGCTGTCGCTTAAATAATTGTCCAGCTCCAGCCCCAGCGTGGCACCGAAACGTTCTTCGGAACGCCAGTAGACCACCGGCCGCGCGCGGAACAGGTAGTTCTCGGTGAGCTGCCAGGCATAGCGATAACGAACCTTGGCGAAAGTCTCTATCGGGGTGCGCAGCTTGGCGCCGACCCGCACACTCAGTCCCCGCTCCAGCGTGCGGGACTTGTCAAAGCCAAAGCCGGCAAACAGTTCGGTGTTATCGGAGGTATTCAGCGCTGCCGGACCTTCTTCCTCGGCTTCCCGACCACGTTCCTCGACGAAGTTGTCTTCGTCGCCCTGAGCAATAAACACGGACCCACGTTCACGCATCGCCGGCAAAGCAAAGCTGGCGCGCAACCGGAACCGTTCGTCAAAATTATCGCGACGGTCATAAAAGCCACCCAATGAAATGCGACCGTAGGTATCACCGGTTTTTTCGTCGAACCGCGAATCGCCGAAAAACCCGTCGAACCAGGCGGCTGTGCCACAAACAGTGCGATACAGTCCGGTGCGGCTGCGATCCAGCCAGGATTTATTGTCGGCGTCGAAGCGCCGGCAGGGATCCACCGGATTGCCCTCGGCGTCAAATTGCACCTTGGGCTCGAAGCGCCACTTGGTATCTTTGGCATCTTCGGCATCGGCAGCGACGGGAACTTGCTGTGAATTGACCGGCTCGCCGGTAGCGGGCTGCCCTGCAGATTCGGCATCCGCTGGCAGTTCAGTGCCCTGCCCCGTTGCCGGCAGATACAGGCCGAGACATACAAGTGCCGGCAAAAATGGCAGCCATGATACTGCTGACTTGGTGGCGCGATGCATTCCGTGCAACGGTGTCTCCCTGACCAGAACAGCTTAGCACGCCGGCGGCGCCTATATATGTATTTACATGTTATTGTAGTCATCCTGACCCGGTCGCCCCTGCGGAGTTAACCATGCTGATCAACAACTGGTATGCCGCCTGCACCGCCGCTGAACTCGGCGCGCAGCCGCTGCGCGTGCAGATGCTGGCGCATGGCTTCGTGCTGTTTCGGGATGCTGATGGCAAGGCGCATTGCCTGAGTGATTACTGCGTGCACCGCGGCGCGCGCCTGTCGCAGGGCGAGTGCAAAAACGGTGGCCTGATGTGTCCGCAGCACGGCTGGGAGTTTGCCGCTTCCGGTCGTTGCACGCTGATACCGGCAGGCAGCAAGACACCCACCGAACCGCCCAAACGTGCCCGGGTGCCGGCGTATCCGGTGGAAGAAAAATACGGGTTGCTGTTCGTGTTTCTTGGCGACCTGCAGGAAGACGAGCGTCCCGCGGTGCCGGACATCATGCCCGAGTGGGATTCCGGGGACTGGCACAAAGACGTGATCACACGCGAGAAAAACGTCAACTTCATCCGCATGTGCGAGAACTACAACGACCCGTGCCACGTGCATTACATCCACGAATTTGCCCAGTGGCTGCCCAAGGGCGTGACGATCGTTGATCATGAACTGACGGATAATTACTTGCGGGCCTGGCACGCGTCGCATGACGCCGCAGGCCGGCACTCATTGTCAGCCGGCCTGATGATGGAATACAATGTCATCGGCTGCGTGTCGCGCAATACCAACTATCAGCCGGACTATCCGCCGCAGATTGTGACGGCATATACGACACCGATGGATGAGCACAACACGCGCATTTTTATGATTATCCTGATGCCCAAAGACGAGGTCACCGCACTGGATGGCAGCAAGGTGCGCGGCGCCACTGCGGGGGAGCATAAAGCCATGGTGGATATGACGCGTGACACGGTCATGGATGAAGACTACGTGGTGCTGAAAAACACGCGCCCGGTCGTTGCCGCCAGCAACAGCGAAGAATTGCTGGTGGAAACCGATCGCACCCTGGTGCAGGTCAGGCAAATGACCACTAATTACGGCGCGCATTTCGGCACGCTGGACACCAAAGCCCTGCGCGCCATGGAAGATGCCCATATCACCGTGATTCCCTGCCCTGGCCACCAGGCCGAGCCGAAAAACTGGGTGCATCGCACCGCGCCAATCCTCAGACAACCTCAGGCTCCCGGTATACAGGCCGCATCCTGAACCGGATGCACTCCTGCGGCGCGCCAGTACAACCGGCTGCACCAAAATACATCGCACACGGACCCGGCATGGCGGTATGCAGGCGAATTCCGGCTGGCATGAAAATTGCTAAACATCGGGCATGGAATTCAGAACGCGCAAAGTCGTCAAGCCGGGCGACCTCAATCCGCTCAATGCCCTGTTCGGCGGTCGCCTGCTGGAATGGGTGG
>CAYGKB010000211.1:0-2875 GCA_964350425.1 uncultured Chromatiaceae bacterium
AGATCGGCCTCGACGGAAAACTGATGAAAACCCCCAACGGCATCTTTGCCGAAGGTAAAGCTGAAGTCCATGAAACGAAGGATGCGGCGGCCCTGGCTGAACTATGCGAAGGCCTGAAACCGACGCAAGCGCTCTGCCTAGGGCGCCTAAAGACCGATGCAACGACTGCTAAGATAACGACGCGCGCTAGCGCGCCTATACGCAACAGTTTCGAGCCCGGCTACCTGAGCCGCACCAAAGACGATTTCGACTTTGCACAGGGTGAAGGCTGGGCACTTCTCGATTACGACGACAAAGACCTCCCCGCCGATGTCAGGGTGCGAATTGCCCAGGATGGCGGACCAGAGGCCGTTTTGCTGAAGCTCCTACCGGCACTTGAATTTGCCGATTATCTGGTGCGGCCCTCGTCTTCAGCGGGCGTGTCAATTGAAGGCCAGGAGGCGCCGCCTTCCGCGGGCTTTCATATGTTCGTCAGACTGCAGCAGGGCAACGACGCGCCCCGCCTCTTGGAAGCTCTCAAGGAAGCCAGCTGGGGTAAGGGGTACGGCTATTTTGCTCTGAGTAAGTCCGGTGCCCTGCTGGAGCGCGGACTTGTTGACTTCGCCGTGGGTAGCCCTGAGCGGCTCATATTTACGGCAGCCCCAGAGCTCGGGGAAGGCGTTGTGCGAAACGCATCTTCTGCCATTGTCCACGCTGGCGACGCCCTAAAATCCCCTGGACTTGGTATGCACTTGGGGTGGGAACGAAATCGCAGCATAGCGCGCGAAGAGGCGGCGTCTGAGGCCCAACGCGTGCGCCGAGGCTACATCGACCAGGCGGCCCGCAAGCTAGCAAAGAATCGCGGCATTGCGATCGAGACGGCTACGGAGATCATAGAAAGCCGCACAGAAGGCCAACTGCTCCAAGACTCCGATGTTCTGGAGAGGGCCGATGGACGTGACGTCAGCGTCGCCGAAATTCTCGGCAGCATAGCCCAAGGCGAAAAGATCCCCTGTGCTGACCCGGTGGAAGGTCGAGCATACGGTCGAACGACCGCGGCCGTCATATGGGGGCACGAATACGAGGACCCGGTCGTCATTAGCCACGCCCACGGACAAACCACTACCTATCGCTTTGCGCGTTATGACATTCAGCATCTTGTAAGAAACGGAGTGGAACGATGAGCAGCACTTCCCGCAAACCAACCGATCTCGATAACGCGAAAGCGTTGGAAGCCCATATCGGCAGCGCAAATCTCCTCAAGGGCCCTCCTGGCATTTACCTATTTGATGGTCTGATTTGGCAGCCTCTAAGTGACGACGAACTGCAGGCGATCGCGCTTCCGTTGTTGGAGAAGCTTCCTACCCCAGCCAATGCCGCCCCACTTAAAAACATGGTCAGAGTGTTCAAGAGTCTGAATCGACAGAACAAAGTCGCATTCGACCTAGGTGACCCAAACTTGCTCGTCCTGGCCGATGGCTATTACGAGTTCAAGAGCGGGCAATGGTCGAAGATTCAGCCACAGCGCGACCTGCACAGGCGAATCAAATTAGCCTTCACCTACACCAGCCAAGAGCCGATTGAGTTCGAGAAATTCCTCGACAGCATTTTATGCGATGCGAACGGCGAGCCGCTTGCAGACGCTGCCGAGCTCAAGAAGCTCATTTACGAGATGATCGGCTACGCGTTGGTCGGGCATGCCAAATGGGAGAAGTTCTTCATTCTCCACGGCCCTGGGGCTAACGGCAAAAGCATCCTCACCGACGTCATTCGGCACGTCGTGGGGCCAGAAAATGCTGCTAGCGTTCAGCTGAGCCAGATGGGCAACACCTTCCAGCGATCGCACATTGACGGCAAACTGGTAAACCTGCTTACCGAGCTAGAAGAAAACGAAGCGGTTGTTGCGGGCGTGCTCAAGGCATTAGCCTCAGGGGACACCATGACGGTCGAGAAAAAGCACCAAGACCCTCGGGAAATGACACCCTTTGCCACTGTGATAGCCGCGACCAACCACCTGCCCTACATCAAAGACCATTCCGACGGCACCAGCAGGCGCGCTGTTATCATTCCTTTGATGCGCCAGTTCTTGGGCGACGAGCAAGATACCGGACTTAGGGACCGCCTTATCGCTGAGCGCGACGCTATTGGCTCACGCGCCATGCAGGCCCTCGGGCAGCTTATCGCAAACGGCGGCAAGTTCACAAGCTGCGCAACAACTGCGCAGGCCCTCGCAGAGTGGCTCGGCACCAACGACACAATAAGACAGTTCGTCGACGAATGCTTGAAAGCCAGTCCGCAAGAGACCGTGACCCAGCAAGATGCTTATGCCGAGTACCTGAGATGGCACATGCGGGAGGGAAAAAGAGGCCAGCCGGTCAGTGAGCGAAATTTCGGCCAACGGCTGCAAGCTGCCGGCGTGACGACGACGCGACGCAAGAACGGAAATGTTCTGCCCGGCATGAGGCTAGAGGAGACGCCTGAACTGCGCCTGGTCAAGTCCTAACGATGCCGAGGGTGTAGATGATGTAGGACTTTTAAATTTAAGAGAAGGTTCAAAGAAGAACAAAGGCATGCAGATGCAACTTTCCAAAAGTCCTACATCATCTACACCCGACGCAGCCCCAGCATCTCAAACAGCGCCCGTAGTCACCTCACGCAGGAATGAGAGTTACTTCACATGTTAATTGAATCTAGGGGTCCTGTGAATTCTGGGCCGCAGGCTCCAGACCCCCGGTCGGACTCGCAGTACATCGACACTTTCGGCGGCGCTGCCCGCTGCCCCCGCTGCCAGGCCAAATCAAAGCGAAGCGGTCGACAGTGCCGTAAGCCAGCCATGAGAGGCAAACGCGTCTGTAGGACCCACGGAGGGGCCTCCACAGGGCCAAGAACGTCCGCA
>CAYGKB010000212.1:0-2874 GCA_964350425.1 uncultured Chromatiaceae bacterium
CCATGTTGATACCAAACACCGACTGCAGCGGGGTTTGCTTATAAAGATTGTTCAGCACCACATCAGCCATGACACCGGTGCGCAGCTCAATTACCACGCGCATGCCGTCCTTGTCGGATTCGTCACGCAGCTCAGTTATGCCATCAATCTTCTTGTCGCGGACCAGCTCGGCAATTTTCTCGATCAGCCTGGCCTTGTTGACCTGGTATGGCAGTTCGGTCAGCACAATGGCTTCTTTGCCCTTGGCATTGACCTCTTCGATCTGATGCCGGGCGCGCACGTAAATCCGCCCGCGGCCAGTTGTGTAGGCCGAATAAATGCCGGCGGTACCGTTAATAATGCCGGCAGTCGGGAAATCCGGACCGGGAACAATCTCCATTAGCTCCGCCGCCGTGATATCGGGATTGTCGATGAGCGCCAGCGTGGCATCTACAATTTCGCCGAGATTATGCGGTGGTATGTTGGTCGCCATACCAACGGCGATACCGGATGAACCATTAACCAGCAGGTTCGGCACGCGGGTGGGCAGCACCGACGGCTCGGATTCAGAGCCGTCGTAGTTCTCGACGAAATCGACTGTTTCCTTGTCGATGTCCGCCAGCAATTCATTGGCCAGTCGAGTCATGCGCACTTCGGTGTAGCGCATGGCAGCCGGCGCATCGCCGTCCACCGAGCCGAAGTTACCCTGACCGTCGATCAGCAGGTACCGCAGCGAGAACGGTTGCGCCATGCGCACGATGGTGTCGTAGACGGCAGAATCACCATGCGGGTGATACTTACCGATGACATCACCTACCACGCGGGCGGATTTTTTATAGGGCTTGGAATAATCATTGCCCAACTCACGCATGGCGTAGAGCACCCGCCGGTGCACAGGTTTGAGGCCATCGCGCACGTCTGGCAATGCCCGGCCAACGATTACACTCATCGCGTAATCGAGATACGACTGCCGCATCTCGTCTTCGAGATTGACAGGCAATACTTCCTGCGCCACTTCAGTCATCGGTGGTGTGCAACTACTCTTGTTGAGTGGGAATTAAGGCCGCCCACGGCGCCCGGTGATGCCCAATTTCCGCTTGCCCGGAATCGCCCGAATGGCGGTCCGTGAGGGCCCCTTTATTAATGTGTCTAAACGGCTGAAATTTTAACATACCGCCCCGCATCAGGCATTATTCTCAGCACGAATTTCCGGGTATTTTTGGATACGGAGTTTTGCATGACGCAAGCTGATTTCATTGTCGCTCCCCGCTGGCTGATTCCGGTTGAGCCGAGCGGGCTGGTGCTCGATGATCACGCCCTGGCCGTCGGCCAGGGTCGCATTCTGGATGTCGGCACCCGTGCCGATTTGCGTGCTGCCCATCCCGCTGCCGCATGGCTGGACCGGCCGCATCATGTTTTGATCCCGGGGCTGATCAACGCCCATACCCACGCTGCCATGAGCCTGCTGCGCGGTTATGCCGATGACCTGCCGCTGGGGCGCTGGCTGGGCGAACATATCTGGCCGGCGGAACAACGCTGGGTCAACGCCGATTTCGTGCGTGATGGCGCAGATCTGGCGGTGCTGGAAATGATTCGCGGCGGCACCACCTGTTTTCAGGACATGTACATGTTTCCCGACGAAGTCGGCGCCGTGGCGGCCGAGCGCGGCGTGCGGACGGTGGTCAGCATGATTGTCATTGAGGCCCCGACGGCCTGGGCCAGCGACGTGGATGAATACCTGAACAAAGGCCTTGAGGTGCATGATCGCTTCAAGGATCACGCACTGGTTAAAACTGCTTTCGGGCCGCATGCGCCTTACACGGTCAGCGATGCCAGCATCCGGCGAATCCTGACACTCGCCGATCAGACCGAAACCAGTATCCAGATGCACGTGCATGAAACCGCGCAGGAAGTTGCTGAGGCGATGCAGACCAATGGCAAGCGGCCGTTACAGCGACTGGCAGAACTTGGCGCGCTGACCCCGCAATTGAATGCAGTCCACATGACGCAATTGCAGGATGCAGAAATCGATACGCTGGCCGAATGCGGCGTGCATGTCATTCATTGCCCGGAATCCAATATGAAACTGGCTAGTGGCACCTGTCCGGTCGCCGCGCTGCTCCGGGCGGGTGTCAACGTGGCTCTGGGCACCGACGGTGCGGCCAGCAACAATGATCTGGACATGTTTGGCGAAATGCGCAGCGCCGCCCTGCTCGGCAAACTCCACAGTGATGATGCCAGCGCCATTCCGGCCGCTACCGCGCTGCAGATGGCGACGCTGAACGGCGCGCGTGCGCTGGGCCTGGACAACGAAGTCGGCTCACTGGTGGCCGGCAAGGCAGCAGACATGGTCTGTGTGGACTTATCCGCGCCATCTTGCCAGCCGGTGCACCATCCATTATCGCAACTTGTATACAGTGCCAGTCGCGACCAGGTCAGCGATGTCTGGGTTGCAGGCCGGCAGCTTTACGGTGACGATGCCTATCTCACAGCCGACGCCAGTGAAATCATGGCAACCGCCAATGACTGGCTGACCCGCATGCAAGAATTCGAATGAGCACAGCCACCGACAACGTTGATCTGCAGGAAATTCGCAAGTTCGATGAACTGGCGAGCCGCTGGTGGGACCCCGATGGCGAATTCAAGCCGCTGCACCGGCTGAACCCCCTGCGCACCCGCTACGTGGCAGAACGCGCCGAACTGGCCGGCCGGCGGGTGCTGGATGTTGGCTGCGGCGGCGGTCTGCTGAGCGAAAGCCTTGCCCGGGAAGGCGCCGAAGTTACCGGCATTGACATGGCGGCGGGTCCGCTGGCGGTCGCGCGACTGCATCAACACAAGTCCGGGCTGCAGGCCATACGCTAACTGGAAAGCCATGCCGAAGCGCTGGCCGCGGCA
>CAYGKB010000213.1:0-2834 GCA_964350425.1 uncultured Chromatiaceae bacterium
AGGCCGGTGATACTGCCAATACGCACTACTACATGGCGGAGTATCAGGCCATGAGCGGCAACCTCAAACTTGCGATTGATCAGCTGGTACTTGCACTGGGCACCCCGGGGCTGGATAGTGTCCAGCAAGCGCGCTTCACGGCGCGTCTGAAACAGTTTCAGGAATACTTGCCAACAAGCCGGGACAGACCGGAAGAAAATGAGCGCAGACCATGACACAACATAGCGCAGATACGGGCAACCCCGGAGAACATTTTGCCTTTGCCGGCATGCTCGCGGTCGCCATCATTGCACTTGCAGCAATTATTCCGGCAGACGCACTCGCCGAGGAATCCCCGGAGAAAACTCAGGCCAGAAACCCTGACCCGCTGGAGCCGCTGAATCGCAAGATATATGCGTTTAACGATGTGGCCGACCGCTATGTCGTCCGACCCGTCGCCAAAGGGTACAACACCATCGTGCCCAAACCAGTGCGCACCGGTGTGGGCAACTTTTTTAACAACTGGACCTACCCCATCACCATTGTGAATGGTTTTCTGCAGGGCAAATTCGGGCAAGGCGCATCCGATACCGGGCGTTTTCTGGTTAACAGCACCATCGGGCTGCTGGGCATCTTCGATCCTGCTTCCCGCATGAATCTGCCGGAACACGATGAGGACTTTGGCCAGACCTTTGCGCGCTGGGGAATCGGGCAGGGCCCTTATATAGTCTTGCCCATACTCGGTCCGGCCACCATGCGCAGCGGTGTCGGCCTGATCGGCGACACGCTAATCAATCCGGTCACGCAACTGAATGACTCAAGCATCAGAGCCAAGCTGGTCATCACCTGGTTTATCGAATCCCGCGCGGCGCTGATCGGACCTGACGAAGCTATCCGCGACGCCTATGACCCGTATCTGTTTGTGCGCGACGCTTATCTGCAGAACCGACAATACCTCAACGAAGACCGGTCAGCCGGTGACGAAGAGATATTCGAGGATGATTTCGATGCCGACTTCTAGGCGCGCCTGCCGCTGCGGCTCATGATGATTCGCCGGCGGCATCCCCGGCAAGTTCAGTACGCAGGCGCTGAATGACGGCATCAATGCCGCGCGCTGAAATTTCTGCATCAAACTGACTGCGGTAATTCTGTATATACGACACACCGTCGATCCGCACGTCATACATTTGCCACCCTGAAGCACCATTGTTTCGCAGCGCGTAGTTAATAGTTACGCTGTCGCCATTATCCAGCGCGACCTGCGTACGCACCAGCGCCTTGTTGCCATCGCTGGAAAATTTGGCATTTGGGTCAACTGATAAATTACTCTGGTCAAAGCCAATCAAACCCTTGGAATAAGTGCGCACCAGAAAGCCGTAAAAGGCATCAATGAACGCTTCGCGCTGCTCCACCGAAGCTGCAGTCCAGTGCGTACGCCCCAATACCAGTTTGCTCGCATAATCGACGTCAAACCCGGGCAACAGAATGTCGCTCACCAGTGCGTACAGTTCGCCGGTGTTTTCACTGTAGTAGTCCTGCCTGCCCTGTAACTTTTCGGCAAGCGCCGTGGCGCGACTTTCGATCACTGCGGTCGGCGTTTCTACGGCATTGTCGGCGGCCGACAAGACAGGAGTAATAATTACCAGCAGGATGGCAGCAATAGCTTTAACAAGTTTCATATAGGTCTTCCATCAACATGTCCGTTGGACTGCGAAACGGTCCGTTTGTTGCATTGCGGACACCGTTTTCAGGCTCCGCGCAAAGTCTAGCAAACCCGCTCAATCCCAGGCAGGGCTTGATTTTCGCATATATTGGACTAAAATAGTCCTATTGTTAACCTACTCACTGCAAGACTGAAACCGGCAGGCTGAACCCAGTGCTGCGCATAAGCAAACTAACCGACTACGGCACCCTGATCCTGGTTCATCTGGCCAGCGTGGCGCCGGACAAGCCCTGCCCGGCCTCTGAAATAGCGGCCGGCACGGGACTCGCTTTGCCCACCGTGCAGAAAGTGCTGAAAAAGCTGGCGCGCGGCAAGCTGGTGGTGTCGTCGCGCGGCGCCGACGGTGGTTACCGACTGGCCCGCGAGCCTGATGCCATTGATGCGGCTGAGATACTTGATGTACTTGAAGGTCCGCTGGCGATTACCGAATGCAGCCACGATGACAGCCACTGCGAACTGGAGTCAAACTGTCAGGTCGGTGGCGCGTGGCAAAAAATCAGCCGCGCGATTCGTGCTGCCATGACCGAAATTCGCCTGTCAGACCTGCGCAATCCGCCAACGGAGTTTCCATTGCGGTACACCATACTGAGTGAAAGCGGCCATCTGGGCCGCCCGGATAAGTGACCATGGCCAGCAAACAACAAGACGTTAAAGATCTGGTTGAACGCAAATACAGGCATGGCTTTGTTACCGACATAGAATCGGAAACGCTGCCGCCGGGTATTGATGAAAGCGTAATCCGCCACATATCCGGCATGAAAGGCGAGCCGCAGTTCATGCTGGACTGGCGGCTGAAGGCTTTCCGGCTGTGGCAGGACATGCAGGAACCGGAATGGGCCAAACTGGAAATCGATCCGATCGACTACCAGGCGATTTCCTACTATTCCGCTCCCAAACGAGATGAAAACGCTCCAAAAAGCCTGGATGAAGTTGATCCGAAGCTGCTTGAGACCTATGACAAGCTTGGCATTCCACTGCATGAGCGTGCGCGGCTGGCCGGCGTTGCCGTGGATGCTGTGTTTGACAGCGTTTCGGTAACCACCACGTTCAAGGAAAAACTGGCTGCGGCCGGCGTTATTTTTTGTTCCTTTTCGGAGGCGGTGCAGAATCATCCCGAGCTGGTTGAGCGCTA
>CAYGKB010000214.1:0-2827 GCA_964350425.1 uncultured Chromatiaceae bacterium
TAATCGAAATGTTCATGCCGCGCACTGCGTCTACGTTGTCGTAGTCCACTTCGGGAAACACAATCTGTTCCTGCACGCCCATGTTGTAGTTGCCGCGGCCGTCGAAACCTTTGGCGCTCAGGCCACGGAAATCGCGGATACGCGGGATAGCAATGCTCACCAGGCGATCCAGGAATTCGTACATGCGCTCGCGACGCAGCGTTACCTTGCAGCCGATGGGGTAGCCGTCACGAATCTTGAACGACGCCACAGACTTGCGCGCCTTGGTCGGCACCGCCTTCTGACCCGCAATAACGGTCATGTCGGCAACAGCCTGCTCAATGACCTTCTTGTCATTGACCGCTTCGCCTACGCCCATGTTCAGCGTGATCTTGGTGATCCTGGGCACTTCCATGACGTTATCAATGCCGAGCTGCTCTTTGAGCTGCGGCACAACCGTCTCTTTGTAGTATTCCTGTAGCCTGGCCATTGCTGTCTACTCTGCCGACTAAATGTCGACTACCTCGTTGTTCGATTTGAAAAAGCGCACGCGGGTGCCGTCTTCAAGCGTCTTGATGCCTACGCGGTCACCCTTGCCGGTGGCCGGGTTAAACAGCATCACATTGGAAATATCCACCGCGCGTTCCTGTTCGACAATGCCGCCCTGAACACCGGTATTGGGATTGCCCTTGGTGTGCTTTTTCACCACGTTGACGCCTTCGACCACAACTCTGTCGCCGTCATCCACGATATTCAGCACCGTGCCGCGAGCGCCTTTGCTGGCGCCGGCAATCACGATCACTTCATCGCCTTTTTTAATTCTGTTCATAGTTCGTTTTGAACCGTTCGTCTTGAGCTGTTTCGTTTGCTGACTGCCCGTGCCTTACAGCACTTCGGGCGCCAGGGAGACAATCTTCATAAAGTTGCCGGTGCGCAGTTCGCGCGTTACCGGACCAAAAATACGCGTGCCAATCGGCTCCAGCTTGCTGTTAAGCAGCACGGCCGCATTGCCGTCGAAGCGGATCAGCGAACCATCTGCACGGCGCACGCCCTTGCGGGTTCGCACCACAACCGCGTTGTAAATCTCGCCTTTTTTGACACGACCGCGCGGTATGGCGTCCTTGACGCTGACCTTGATCACGTCGCCGACATTGGCGTAGCGGCGCTTGGAACCACCAAGCACCTTAATGCACATCAACCGGCGGGCACCGCTGTTGTCAGCGGCATTCAGCATTGATTGCATTTGAATCATGTTCTTAACCCTTTCGGCGCGAGGCCAGTCACGTTACGCGTTCGCGCGCTCAATCACTTCAACCAGCCGCCACGATTTATTTTTCGAAATCGGCCGGCATTCGGCGATAGTCACCACATCACCTTCATTGCAGGTGTTCTCTTCGTCGTGGACCTTGAATTTGGTCGAACGACGCAGGTACTTGCCGTACATCGGGTGTTTGACCTGACGCTCAACCAGCACCGTCGCGGTCTTGTCCATTTTGTTGCTGACCACCTTGCCGGTGACCGTACGCAATACTTTGTCTTCGCTCATCAGGACGCACTCTCTTGTTTCGCGGCCTTAATTTCCTGCGCCCGCAGGACCGTTTTTACGCGCGCAATGTTCTTGCGCACCTTGCGGTACTGATCCGGACGCGCCATCTGGCCGGTGGCCTGCTGCATACGCAGATTGAATTGCTCACGGCGCAGGTTGACGAGCTCTTCCAGCAGTTCGTCTTTGCTCTTGTTTTTCAGCTCACTTGCTTTCATCAGATCACCTGTGCGCGCGACACAAACTTGGTCGCAATCGGCAGTTTGGCTGCCGCCAGCGTGAAGGCCTCACGTGCCACTTCTTCAGTCACGCCTTCCATTTCATAAAGCATCTTGCCGGGCTGAATCTGGGCCACCCAGTATTCAACGCTGCCCTTACCCTTACCCTGGCGAACCTCGAGAGGCTTCTTGGTAATAGGCTTGTCGGGGAAAATGCGAATCCAGATCTTGCCGCCACGCTTGATGTGACGGGTCATGGCACGACGCGCGGCCTCAATCTGGCGCGCGGTTATGCGGCCCCGGCCTACGGCCTTTAGACCGTACTCGCCGAAGGACACATCACTGCCCCGAAAGGCCAGACCACGATTCCGGCCCTTCTGCTGTTTGCGGTATTTTGTTCTCTTAGGCTGCAGCATTGCTCTAAATCCCTAGTTGGCCGCCTGTTTGGGCTGCGCCTTCGGTGCCGGCTTACCCGCCGGTGCGTCTTCTTCCTGCCGGTCGCCGATCACTTCACCGCGGAAAATCCAGGTCTTTACGCCGATGATTCCGTAGGTGGTCTTGGCTTCGGCAAAGCCGTAGTCAATGTCAGCCCGGAAGGTATGCAGCGGTACGCGACCCTCGCGATACCATTCGGAACGGGCGATTTCGGCGCCGTTCAGCCGACCGCCGACTTTTACCTTGATGCCCTGTGCGCCCAGACGCATGGTGTTGGTCACTGCGCGCTTCATGGCGCGGCGGAACATCACACGACGCTCCAGCTGCTGGGCGATACCTTCGGCCACCAGTTGCGCATCCAGTTCCGGCTTGCGAATTTCAGCGATGTTCACGCGCACGTCCTGCAGCGGCAGTTCGAGCATCGCGCAAACCTCGGCACGCAGTTTTTCGATGTCCTCGCCTTTTTTGCCGATCACGATACCCGGCCGAGCCGTATGAATCGTGATGTTGGCCTTGCGCGCCGGACGTTCAATCTGAATCTTGCTCACCGAAGCTTCCTTGAGCTTCTCTTTCAGGAATTCACGTACCCGAAAGTCAGTGTGCACATACTCGGGAAACTGTTTGCTGTCGGCATACCATGTGGATGCCCAGT
>CAYGKB010000215.1:0-2814 GCA_964350425.1 uncultured Chromatiaceae bacterium
AGTGGCCGAACACGTCGGCTTCCAGGTGGAACACTGTCTGGTTTTCCAGCCCCCAACCGACCAGGGTCGGTGCTTTAATGCGGCCAAGCACCTGCTCCGGGTCACCGGTTCTGAAATTGGCCATCAGCAAAGCGCCTTCGCGCTGCAGCCCTTTGCGCAGGCTCATATCGTGGTTCATGTCGACCAGCCAGTCTGGCGGCTCGTGCGGTTCAATGAAATTCAGATCCAGGTTGTCGCGCATCTTGCTGCGCGTCTGCCAGCGCGATGCAAGCCAGCGGCTCAGCCAGCTTCCCCTGGGGCGGTTGGGGTTGGTCTTGGCATTGCGCGGCATGCCGGCTGAATTGATCAAAACAAGGCGCTGAACTTTTTCCGGGAACCGAGCTGCATAGTTGAACGCGACGATACCTCCGGACGAGGTGCCCACCAGTGCGAACTTTTCCACATCCAGCTGGCGCAGCAGTTCATCCACCAATTCCAGATTGCGATCGAAGGAATACCGATCGTTGGGCTCCGGTCCCGTCAGGCCCGCTGTCAGAAAATCCAGGCGAATAACCCGGTATTTTTCCGTCAGTGCTTCGACAACACTGTCCCAGCTGCGCAGGTTCATGAAGGAGGCATGCAGAATCACTATGACAGGACCGGAGCCCTGATCCATGTAGTGTGTGCGCACGCCGTCCAGATCAGCAAAGCGGGAAGCTGGCGTGGCGTATTTTGCCTCCAGTTCGGCCAGGCTGATTTTTTGCAGGCCGGGGAGAATCTGGGCCACAGCCAGCAAAATTAGCAGCAGCATCAGCAGGCCGATCAGCCACTTGCCGGCGAAGCCTGCCTGGTGCGAAAAAACGTTCGCCGGCACCCTGTGGGGTGCCGGCGAAATTTTGGAGTGTTGCATTGGTTCGTTGGCAGCTTACGGTTGCATCTTGTAGCTGACCGAAAGTGCTACCTGCCGGCCGTTACCGAGAATTACGGTAGTCGGCCGAGAGAAATCGTTCAGGCGGGGCTGACGAGTCTGTGACGTGACATAGCCCTCGTCAAAGATGTTCTTGCCCCACAGTGCGACATCCCAGCGCTCGTTCTGTACACCCACACGGGCATTAACCAGGTTGTAACGCTCGATGTATTGACGATTGGCGGAACGGGTGGGGGAGCCGCCGCGGGTGATGTAGTCAGCGCGGGCGTACCAGTTCCAATCCTGCGTCAGTTCTTTGTTGGCATCCACAAAGAGGTTCAGCTGGTTCTTGACGGTACGACCAAGCTGCTTGCCGCTGACGTCGGTAGAACACAAACCGGGGCACACACTCGTCAGGGACAAATCAATCACACCGTTGTCGTACTCGGGGTCGGCATGAGCAAAGCCACCACCGGCGGTTAACCAGTCCGTGACGGCATAGCTGGCCTGCAGTTCTATACCCTGCGAGGTGGCCGAGCCGGTGTTGCGCACAATGGCAGTCAGGAAGCCCGGATCCTGCGACAGGCCGCTGACCTGCAGGTCTTCCCAGTCTACGTAGAAGATGGCCACGTCATATTGCAGGCGTCCGTCCAGCAGTGTGCCCTTGGAGCCCAGCTCATACGTAGTATTCGTTTCTTCGTCGAAGAACGCTTCATTGGGGAACATGGCCGAGTAGTTGGCGTTGAAGCCGCCCGACTTGGTGCCCTGAGCCACGGAACCGTAGAGCATGATGTCTTCATTCAGGTCGTAGTCATAAGTCACGCGCGGCGTGAAATATGACCAGTCGTTGCTCTGCATGCCGCTGCCCGGAGCGCCAAAAGACAGGATGCCATTAACTTCCTTGTCTTCCTTGGTGTAGCGGGCCTCGACTGACAGGCGTCCGGCGGCGCCAAAGTCCCACTGGCCACGACCGAATATAGCCCAGACATCGGTTTTGCCGGTGCCTGAATTGGCCAGCTGATTCGGCACCAGCGGATTGGTGGTAAGTACTGAGTTCAGGTAGCCGCTGAGGAAGCCGGCGCTGATGGTCTCGCCTGGTGCCAGCGGATTGGCATCCAGCGTGTTGGCTGCAGTGGACTCGTAATCTTCATTGGTCCAGAAAACGCCACCCAGCCAGCTAAAGTTGTCATTGCCGCCGTTGATGCGCAATTCCTGGCTCAGCGTCGTGTCATCCGTTGTGTTGAAGAACAGCAGATTCAGATCGCGTGTGCCGGCCGGCATCATCATGGCGTCGAGAACATTGTATGTGACACCGTTGGAGTCGGCATCGTAGTCGGTGACAGCATCCCATTCCGAGTCGCTGTAGGACGTCAGGCTGGTTAGCGTCACGCTGTCGGTCAGGTCGAAGACCAGTTCAAGAGCCAACAGTGTGGACTGCGTTTCCGCGCCTTTGCCGTTGGGGTCCACGTCCACATTGTCTATATGGGGCAGGTCGCCGCAGAAGTAGTTGTTGCCGGTGCCGCAATTGTTGACGGCGTTGTAGATGCCGGCGGAATCAATGTCCTTGTCAGTGACGAACGCCATCACGGTGGCGGAAAAGTCGTCGCTGAAATCTATGGCCAGTTTACCCATTGCCGAGGTGCTGTCGTAGCCACCCAGGTTGTCGCTGCTGGCCACGTTGTTGACCGTGCCGTCAAACTCACGGCGGGAGAGAGCAAACGAGCCGCTCACAGCGTCTGTAATAGGTCCGGAGGCGCGGAAGCGGCCTTCCAGATATTCGTCAGAACCGGCCGAGGCGGTCACGTCAATTTCGCCGTCCTCCGAGGGATCGGCCGTGACGTAGTTGATGGTGCCGGCAAAGGTACTGCGGCCGTATAGCGCGCTTTGCGGTCCTTTGACAACTTCCACACGCGCCAGATCCAGCAATT
>CAYGKB010000216.1:0-2810 GCA_964350425.1 uncultured Chromatiaceae bacterium
GCGCGAAGCGCGGCGTCCAACGAGCGCAGCGAGTGGTTTGCCCCAACTGGTTATATGTCATAGCTCCGCCATTGGGAAAAAGGTATAGCCTTTACCGCCCAAAGAATGCCACCAGGACAGTTGCTGAATATCGTCCAAGTATAACTGGGGGTCTGAAGGCTCAGCTGGATCAATTATGGCAATAAGCTCGGGGTCTTCTTTGATGAGTTGGATGGCTGCAATTTCAGCGGCTTCGGGGTTTTCTGCTTTAACCTTCCGGGTGGCCATGAAGCCAAATAGCTGAGTCTCGCCCTCCCAGATGACAGGGAAATTTTTGCCTTTGAGAGTGACCCTGAACTTTGGCATCTATGACATATAACGCCTTGGGCATGGGCGGCACGCGAAGCGTGACGTCCAGCGAGCGACAGCGAGCGAATGCCCCAACTGGTTATGTGTCTTACAGAACAGAAACATACAAATATTTGCACTCGCCTATCAGGGGTGCGATTTCTGGGTTGTCCCCGCGCAGGTATCTGACCCCGCTTTCGCTATTCAGATACACACCGTAGGAGCTGATAGTTTGATGAAGCCTCGAATCGCTTGCTAGAGCTGCCTGAAAAAAACGCACGTCCTCTTCGGCCTCTGCATCGCAAACACTGATACCACCGATGGTATTGATATTGAGCGCGGTCTCGCTCATTTCATCCGGTACTATATTTATTACTAGCCCTGTCTCGACCACAGCCGCTTCAATTAATCCGGCTAACGCATCCTTGACAGGGATACCTTGGCCGAATACCACGTTCGGCAGGAACAAAAAAGGGAGAAAAAACCCGATCAATTGCCTAGACACATAACGCCTTGGGCAGGGGCGGCACGCGAAGCGTGGCGTCCGGCGACCGAAGGGAGCGAATTGCCCCAACTGGTTACGTGGCATATTCAACCGAATCTCCGATACAGCTCTTTAATACCACTAAATAATACCCGCTGTACTTATCTGGCTGTTCCAAGTGCTCGGGAACAAAAGCTTTGCCAAATGCATCGTAGTCCTCTGGTATGCAACTAAACGCCTCGGCGGTCGGGATGGAGTCGTTATTTACTATGGCTTTGGTGTCTCGTGGCACGGTGACCGCGTGGCCGAAAGTCGCTGGTGCATGCCATTGCGTAAGTGCATGAACCGAAGTGTCTTTTACAAATACGAGCTTTTGCCCCTTACACAGGTTTGGCTCAATAGTTTTGTCGGTATTGCTCACGCCACGTAACGCCTTGGGCATGGGCGGCACGCGAAGCGTGACGTCCGGCGAGCGCAGCGAGCACCGTGCCCCAACTGGTTACGTGTCGCAAAGACTATCACTGTGCAAACCTCTTTCGGGCTTCTTCTACCAGTTCCATATACTGGCCAAATAAAACTTTGAAAGCGTCTTCGCTGCCCGCGAAGTAGCCTATAGCAGAGATAATCAGCTCACCATCCTCAAAGGCTACGTATCGAGTAACCCAGGCCGGGTGCGCTGGGTGTCCTTTCATCGTAAACGCGATACTTGCTCGTGTTTTTTCGTCAGTGAAAACTTCCAGTCTTTCGTTTTCATATGCACGTCCAGAGGCGCCAATCTCTGCATTTACTGTTTCGTAATATGTTTGCCACTCCTCTTCGGTTATGTTGGCAACAGGATAAGGCTTGATTTCGACAGCTACTGACACAGTAGCAAATAGCGCAAAAATTGCCGCTAAGACGATATTTTTGGTAGACACGTAACGCCTTGGGCATGGGCGGCACGCGAAGCGTGACGTCCAGCGAGCGCTAGCGAGCGAATGACCCAACTGGTTATGTGCCCTAGATCTTCCAGGGGGTGTCAAAAGTGAAAATTCTTTCATAGTCACAGCCTGTCCGATCTTGACTAAAAACCCATCGCTGAAGGGCTTTGATTACTGAAGTGTTGAAGCGTTTGTCTGTTGTGGCAACGATCTGAATGTTTTCAGGTTTTCCAGATTGTCCGACTGTAAAGCTCGCCATTACCTGTCCTTCTATACCGCGCCGACGAAGCTTTTCCGGATAACGAGGCGAAACTCTAACTAGGGGTTGAACTTTATAACCACACTTACCGTACTGTTCGTCGTTTTCGCGGCTTTCCGCAGATAGATTATTTGTACTGCACGCTCCAATAAGCGTGGCGAGTGTAGCGAGAGCTATGGACTTAAATGGGCACATAACGCCTTGGGCAAAGGGCGCGCGCGAAGCGCGGCGTCCAGTGAGCGGAGCGAACGGTTTGCCCCAACTGGTTAGGTTGCCTTGTCATTTTTGTAGGATAAGTTGAACAAGCTAATTGCGCTAGAGATCAATCCGCTAAAAATCGAAACCGAAATACTTAGACCAATCAAGCCCAAGAACAAGGCGATCACAAGCCGGCTTTCGGAACTGATATTAATTTCCAATGTTTCGCCATCCTTACTTACCGATACCAACGGTTCTTCTTCTGAAAGGAATGAGGAAACAACTTCATAGGCGTAACTGGTTGTTGGATCGGAATATAGGTCTACTGCGAACTTTATTGTTACAGCTATTAGGACAGCTGCAGCTGCCAGCAGTGCCCAGCCGAAAAACTTTGCAACGGTTTCTAAAGTTGACAGTGATTCGACTCTCATGGCTTTGTCAACCTAACGCCTTGGGCAAAGGGCGCGCGCGAAGCGCGGCGTCCAGCGAGTGAAACGAGCGATTTGCCCCAACTGGTTATGCGCCGACTGGTCGGACCATAACTTGCACTTGAATGCCATGATTGTTGACCTGTTGTTCAAGTTGCCAACCCTGCTTTAAATATAACCCACCATCGAGCCGC
>CAYGKB010000217.1:0-2807 GCA_964350425.1 uncultured Chromatiaceae bacterium
GTTCGCGGCTGATTGCCCGTGTGTTGCGGCAGGGTTCCGACATCCAGATTGCCGGCGACATCTGGGCGCACGGCGACACCGCGACCGGGGCGGCCAACTCCGGCTTTTTTGCCTGGGGCGTGGCTATCTCGCAGGCCGACATAGATGCGCTGACCAACATGGGCGGCACGCTGAACTTCAGCGGCCCGATGTCGGTGGACAACTCGACCATGGCCAACATCAGCATGACCTACGGTTCCAGTTCGACCTGGGCCGGTGACTGGACCAACCCGGCCTACAGTTTCAGCGCCGGCGGTGCGGTAACCGGTGCCAGCTTCCTGTCCGACCCGGCGCAGTTCAGCAGCAACGTGAACAGCGGTTTTGTGCAGGGCGCCCTGGTGGGCCCGGCAGCCTCGCGCGCTGCGGCGCACATCATTGAGGTGGACCTGGACGGCCACGGTCTGGTGCGTGACGTTGGTTTGCTCGGCGCGACCACGCCTGCTCCGGTACCCTGACTTTTATGCACATCGGTGTCAGACACCAAAATTTAAATGCGATTTAAGGCGCGGTTGCTCGGCAGGCTGGTTTTTTGCTGGGCGGGCTTAAGCCTGTTCAGCGCCGTTCTGTGGGCTGACACCGCAGGTCCGGAATCAGACGCCGCTGCACTGGAACGATCTTCGGCAGCGGCTTTGCTCGCGGGCGAACAGGTCGAGCGGCTGGAAGTCGCCGTCACGCGTTATGAGCAGATTGCCGCCGATGGCGGCTGGCCGACACTCCCCGCTGACACCTACCTGGTGCCGGGCGCCCGCGACCCGCGCGTGCGCACCCTGCGCCAGCGGCTGCGCGCCACCGGTGACTATCTCGCCGAAATGGGTGCCGACCCGTTGATTTTTGACGCCGGTCTGCAGGAGGCCGTGCTGCTGTTTCAGCAGCGCCACGGTCTTAACCCGGACAGCGTGATAAGCGGCCAGACGCTGGAAATGCTTAACCTGCCGGTGGCCGCGCGCATCCGCCAGCTCAGGCACGCACTGGCCGGCTGGCAGAATGCGCCCGTCGGCGGCAACAACAAACCCGGCACTGGCAAACGTATCTGGGTAAACATTCCCGAAGCAACGGTGGCGGCGCTTGATGGTGACAGCATCGCGCTGCGTCTGCGTGCCGTGGTCGGTCATCCGACGCGCCCGACGCCGGAACTGAGCAGCACCATTGTTCGGCTGGTGATCAACCCGACATGGAATGTGCCGCAGAGTATTGCCGGCCAGGACCTGTTGCCGCGACAAATTGAGGATGCCAGTTATTTCCGCAGCAACGGTTTCCGCGTTTACTCCGGTTTTGAAAAAAACGCCGGCGAACTCGACCCGGAGCTGATCGCCTGGGAACTGATTGATCCGCAACATTTCCCGTACCGTTTGCTGCAACAGCCGGGGCCGGCCAACAGCCTGGGCCGGTACAAGTTTGATTTCCCCAACGAGTACGATGTGTTTTTGCACGACACCCCGTCACAAGCTCTGCTGGATTTGTCGGTGCGCTCGCTGAGTTCCGGCTGCGTGCGCCTGCAAAACCCGGCGGCGCTGGCGCAATGGCTGTTCTCCAGTCAGGCCAACATGCAGGAAGTGGTTGCACTGGTAGCGCGGGATCCTAAATACGGCACGCGCTTCTACAATCTGCCGGAAAAAGTGCCGGTTGACGTGGTGTACCTGAGCGCCTGGGTGTCACCGGCGGGCGAAGTGCAGTTCCGCCGCGACGTGTATCAGCTGGCGCGCGCCGCAGACGCTTCCTGAAACTGCATGCCGGCCTGCAGGCGCCGGTACCACAGGTGCATGGCGCCGCTGCGCAGGGCCATGAATAACATCAGCGCCGCCCACAGCGCATGATTGCCATCCACACCAAAACCATGCCGCAACAGGTACCAGGTCGGCAGAAACACACCGAGCACGGTGCCGACCATCACCACCATCATTTCCCGCGAGCGTGTCAGCCCGACATAGACGCCGTCATACAAAAAGCACCAGGCCGACACCACCGGCAGCAACCATAGCCAGAACACATATCGCCCGGCGGTATCGCGTACTGCGGGGATGTCGGTGATCAGGGCAATGATGTGTTCGCCGCCGAGCCAGTACGCCAGTGTAAACAGCACCGTGAATACGCCTGTCCAGAACAGGCTGCGGCGCACCGCCAGTGCCAGACCGGTGCCGTCGCGATCACCCAGCGCCTTGCCGGTCAGCGCTTCGGCGGCATGCGCGATACCGTCCTGCGCATAGGCATAAAAATACAAAAAATTCAGCAGCACAGCGTTGGCCGCCAGTATGGTGTCGCCCAGCCGCGCGCCCTGCGCGGTAATAAATGCAAAGGTAAACATCAGAGCCACCGAGCGCAAAAACAGGTGGCTGTTAATGCCGAGCAGGCGTCGGTAGGTTCTGAGCTGCAGCCAGTCGGCGGGTACCCACACCGGCGTGCGCCTGCCGAGTTCTTTAAGGACCAGCCACGCGCCGACAGCAAGACCAAGGTATTCGGCCAGCAGGGTTGCCAGGGCAACACCGCGCACTGTCATGCCGAGTCCAAGCACAAACCACAGATCCAGCAGTACGTTAATGCCGTTGATAGTGAGCATGATCAGCAACGGCCCGCGCGCATTCTGCATGCCCAGCAGCCAGCCGATGATGACCAGGTTGGCCAGTGCCGCCGGTGCGCTCCAGATGCGTAACGCATAGTAGTCCTGCAGGTACGGCGTGGTGGTGTCGCTGGTGCCGAGCAGGGTGACGGCAATGTTGGCGATGGGTTTTTGCAGTACCAGCATGCCGCCCGCCAGCACCCCGGCAACCAGC
>CAYGKB010000218.1:0-2775 GCA_964350425.1 uncultured Chromatiaceae bacterium
TGAGTATTTCCAGTTTCCAGCCCTGCGCTTCGGCATAGCGCTGGTACATGCGGAATAGATCGCCGGAAAAAATCGCTGCTTCGTCGCCACCGGTGCCGGCACGGATTTCCAGAAAAATGTTGGCGTCGTCATGCGGATCTTTGGGGATCAGATGCTTGTGCAACTCAATCTCCAGTTCGTCACGCCGGGTCTCCGCAGCCTCCAGTTCCTCGCGACCGAGCGCGCGAATCTCCCGATCCTCGTCATCTGCCATTTCCGCCGCTGCCTGCACATCGGCGACTGTCTGCTCATAGCGGTTAAACAGCGCGGCGACAGGTTCCAGGCGCGCATATTCCTGGGACAAATCCCGGAATTTGTTCTGATTGCCGATAACATCGGGATCAGAAAGCAGCCCGGCCAGTTCCTCATGGCGAGAAACCAGTTGCTGCAGATTATTGAGGAGTGACTCTTTCATGCGGCGGAGAACTATATCAGCTCACAGAGTATGATGAGCCATGCTTTTACGCGCTAGACAACTCCGGGTTTTGTTGTTCGCTGCCGCACTTTGCGGCTGCAGCGGCGGCCCCGCCGCGCGCTTCGCGCCCGGCTACAGCCCGATAGAAAGCCAGTTGCTGGCAGAGATTGCTTTTGATCGCGGCGAGTATGCCGAGGCCATCAATCACTATCTGAATGTGGCACGGCAGTCGGATGATCCCGAGCATGCTCGCCGTGCCACCGAGCTCAGTTTCGAATATGGCTTCGATGCCCATGCATTGGCTGCTGCCGAGCGCTGGGTCGAACTCGACGCGTCGAGTCAGGTCGCGCGGGCGCTACTGGGTATCCTGCAGGTGCGTTTCGGTCGCCTGGACTCGGCCTGGGATAATCTCGCGGCAGGACTGGGGCCACCGGCGCAACGCACGGACCAGGTCTACACGGCGCTGGCGGGCGACCTCACGCCGGCGCCCCGCAACGGCCGGGAAATTTTCGCCCGCTTCAACACGGCCTTCCCCGATACACCGGGGATTACCCGCTCGCTGGCAGAGCTGTCGGTGCAGGCAGGTGACTTGCCGGCCGGCATTGCGGCCGCCCGGCATACCCTGAGTTTGCGGCCCGACTGGATAGCGACGCGCGTCTGGCTGGCGCGCCTGCTGCTGGCAGACGGCCAGCGCACCAGTGCTTTTGAGCAAATGGCATTTGCGCTGGACATGGATCGCAGCGTCGAGCTTGAACTCGAATTTGTGAATCTGCTGGTGGCTGCCGGCGAGCTGGCAGAAGCGGCGGCGCGACTGGAACGCATGAGTGAGCGCTTTCCCGACGATGATGCGGTGGTAATGGCCGGCGCACAGGTGCTTGCGGAGGCCGGTCGGATTGAGGAGGCCGAAGCCATCTATGCGCAGATGCTCGCTGCCGGCCGCTGTCTGAACGATTGTTACTGGTACCTGGGGAACCTGGCGCTGCTGCGTGACGACTACCAGCAGGCGCTCGGTTTCTATCGCCGCATCGCTGCCGGCGAATGGCTGCAGCCGGCGGCTATTGCCAGATCGCAGGTCTATCTTGCCGGTGGTGATGCGCAGACGGCGCTCGCTGTGCTGGAGGATTTCGCTGCTGACTACCCCAAGCGCACAGTGGATATGCTGCAGGCACAGGCCTATGTGCTGCGCCGGGAAAAAAGCTTCGGCGCAGCAGCGGAGCTGCTCGCCGAGGCGCTTGAGTACCGGCCCTGGAGCGAAGAATTGTGGCTGGTATACGGCGGTTCACTGGAACAGGGCGGCCAGCTGACTGCGGCGCTGGAGGCGTTTCGCAGGGCATGGGAACTGGCCCCGGACAATTCAACCATGCAGAACGCCTACGGCTATACCCTGGCGCTGGCGACCCGGCGGTACCAGGAAGCGGAAGCTTTGATAGTGCAGGCGCTGGAGCAGGAACCCGAAAACCCGGCCTACATGGACAGCATGGGCTGGGTGTTGTTTAAACAGGGCAGGCGGGACTCTGCGCGTGTCTGGCTGGAGCAGGCCTTCGCCAGGCTCAGCGACCCGGAAATAGCTGCACACCTCGGCGAACTGCTGTGGGTCAGCGGGGAACGGGATTCTGCGCGCAAGATTCTGCAGGAGGCGCAGGACGCGTTTCCCGACAACCGGGTATTGCAACAGACCGTCGAGAGGCTGCTGCGTTGAGACCGGCGCTGCGCGGCTGTTTCCTGATTGCCTGTTTACTATCCGGTTGCACCGGGTTGCAGGCGCCGCAACCGGCGCCGGACTGGGAGGCGCGACGGCTGCAATTGCTGGAAGTTGACGCTTGGGAATTGCGTGGCCGCGTGGCCATCAAGGCAGCCAGCGGCGGCGGCAATGCCAGTCTCGACTGGTTGCAGCAGGGCAGCCTCAGCCGCCTGCGGCTGGCCGGACCGTTCGGCGCGTCAGGAGTGGAATTTTCGGTCGCTCCGGAACGGGTCACTTTCAGCGACAGCGCCGGTGAAGTGACCCTGGCTTATGACGGCCCTCTGGCGGCGGAGCGGTTTCTTGACGAGCAGCTGGGTTGGTCGTTTCCGGTGCAAAGTGCCCGTTACTGGGTGCTGGGTCTGCTGGATCCCGACTTCAGTGGCGACCGCCTGTTTGATGCCGCCGGTGAGCTGCGCTCCTTGCGGCAGCATGGCTGGACGGTGGTGTACGACCGCTTCGCTACCCGCAACGGTTACTATCTGCCGGCCAAACTCGAAATAGAAAACCCGCGGTTGCGGCTGCGCGTGGTGATCGGCGACTGGTCGCCGCTTTCCGGTTTGACACCATAGTTAGCCCTGCG
>CAYGKB010000219.1:0-2758 GCA_964350425.1 uncultured Chromatiaceae bacterium
GCCTGGAACTCAAAAACCACCAGGAACACGGCATCAAGCTGCTTGGCGAACGGGTAATACCTGCCCTGCGCTAGCTTATAGTCAGCCTGACTGCGGCATCAGGCCGCCGCACCGGCGCGCTGTTTCTCAAAATCGCAGGTGACGTCCTGAAAGGTCGCATTGGGCTCGTAGTAAAAACTGCGAAACGTGATATGCCCGTAGCCGCCTACCAGCGAGGTCGGCTTGATCAGGCCGCCACTCGATACAACTGCACCGAAATTCTGCCGCTCCGGGAACATCATCGGGTCCCAGCCATGGTACATAAAGGTCATGCCCGGCTGGACCATTGAGCTTACGTGGGCAATCACGCTGAACGAACCGAAGGAATTGAACACGCGGATGCGGTCGCCGTCCTCGACGCCGCGTGCCGCCGCGTCATCAGGATTGACGTAAATATCCGGCTCGCCACGCTGCAGGCTGAGCATCAGTGAGTCATCGCGCCACATGCTGTGTATACCGTGGCGCACGTGCCCCATCACCATCCTTAATGGGTAACCCTCGTTGGAGGCCGGTTCACGGTGTGCCGGCCGGCCCTCACCCTCGGCCATGAACCAGTCGTGATCAATATAAAACTGCTGCCGCGAGGTCAGCGTCTGGTAAGCCTGTTTGTCCAGCAGTGAGCGGTTAATCAAAGTATCGTAGGGTGACCCGGGGCCATAGACGATACCGTCGGAATCGTTGACCCGGACAATGCCCTTTTTGGCGAGCTCCGCGAACTTCATGTCGGGTACGCCGTGATTGTTATCCATCAGCCACTGGGCAACATCTTCGGCGGACTGAAATTTGCCGCCCATGGTGTACTGGTCGAGGTATTTGGTCATGTCGCGCACGATCGGCATACCGAACATGCTGTCCTGAACGGGAGCGATGTTGCGCTCTCCGGCGCGGCGGCTGATGGCTTCAGCCAGACGCCGATAGGCCTCAAAATCATCGACGGCCTCACCCAGCGGCGGCACGGCAGCATCCAGCACCTGTGCGTAAGGGGTGCGCGATTCCAGCATGAAGTCTTTGCGTTCGTAGTGATGCGCGATTGGCAGCACATAGTCGGAATACATGGCTGTCGCGCTCATGTCCGGCGTCATGGTGACGACCGTCTCCAACACGTTGAAGCCCTCCTCGCGCCAGCGTTTTCCCGATACCCGCCAGTTGGCAGCGTTGCTACCGGTATACAGCCCCATCTTCCAGGGGGTTTGCGAATAGTCGGGGAACCAGCGCTGGGCAACCGACTCCTGATAGTACTTATCGAGATGTTCTGCCAGTTTTTCGCCGTAGGCCTCGCGGGTCAGTTCCTTGTGCTTCGCTTTGGTGTAATCCCAGCGCGAGGTGGTTGCAATGCGCGGCGGCGGCAGGTCGGCGATCATGTAGGCGATCTGCGTTTCAAAATCGTAATTGGCAATCTGGATGCCTGCGCCTGCTTTGCCCTGATTGCCCGTAACGGCAAGCAACAACATGAACGCACGCTGAATCAGGTCACCATGCATCCATTTGCAGACACGATAGCCGGTAAAGATCATGGCCGGCCCTGCGGTCGCAAACTTCTCGGCGACCTGGCGGATGACAGCCGCGTTGACACCGGTGATTTCCGCGGCACGCTCCGGGGCGTATTCGGCCATTTTGGCGCGCGTCAGCTCAAAAACAGTCGTAACCTCGACATCACCGTCGGCGGTGGCCACGGTAAAACGGCCTTCCAGCGCGGGTACCAGATCGCCCAGCGCGATACTGCCCTGATTCATGACCGGGATAGGCACGCCGGGGGGCGGCGGCGGATTGCCCGTCGCGGGTGCCTCGACCGGCTGGTTGGTAGCCTCATCCCAGATATAAAACAGATTGTCGCGGGCCCCTGCGCCGCCCACCACATCGGTTTCGCGCAGGAATTTACCGTTGTCGGTGCGGACCAGAAACGGCAGGTCGGTTTGTTCGCGGATAAAATCGACATCGTGCAAACCGGCTTCAAGAATCACCTGCACCATTGACAGCGCCAGCGCTGCGTCGGTGCCGGGTTTGGGATTGAGCCACTTGCTGGAGTGCATCGCCGTCGGCGTGAACTCAGGTGCAATGGTTATGACTTCCGTGCCGTTGTAACGCGCCTCCCAGAAGAAGTGCGCGTCCGGGATGCGGGTGACTGCCGGGTTGCAGAACCACACCAGGCAGCACTTCGACTTGAACACGGCCGCCATGGTATCGCCCAGCAGCGGCACGCCCGTCGTCATATACAGGCCGGTCGGCAGGTCGCCCACGCCGGCGAAAGC
The DNA here is from genome assembly GCA_964350425.1 of uncultured Chromatiaceae bacterium. Classification (GTDB taxonomy): domain Bacteria; phylum Pseudomonadota; class Gammaproteobacteria; order Steroidobacterales. The sequence goes on from CAYGKB010000219.1 coordinate 2,289, forward strand.
TTCCGGGTACTCAATGCCTGAGGCCGCCACGAAACGCCCCATGGCGGGAAAAACAGTTTGTTTCATGGCCGCCTGGGTGCCGGCGCCCTGCGTGATGGATCCCGGGCCAAATTCAACCGTGTAATCAATGAACTTGTCGGCGATTTCCTGCATCGCCTGCTCCCAGCTGACCCGTTCCCATTTACCGTCGCCGCGCTCACCGACCCGTTTCATCGGGTACAAAACCCGCTGCTTGCCATACATGTACTTGGCATGGCGCAGGCCTTTCTGACAGCCACGCGGCCCGTAATCGGGCACGTCGCTGGCGGAGGCGCGATATTCGCCCTGCTGTTCTTCCCGCCAGACGATGCCGTTCTTGACGTAGACATTAAACGCGCAGTTGCCGGTGCAGTTGGTGCCGTGGGTACCGCGCGCGACGCTATCCCAGGTCCACTTGTTGCGCATCAGGTCTTCCCAGCGCCGGTAGCCGC
>CAYGKB010000220.1:0-2746 GCA_964350425.1 uncultured Chromatiaceae bacterium
GTCGGTGCATTCTTCCTGTGGTTCTGGTATCCGCCGGCAATTTCCTACGAAGACAGCAAGCTGCACACAATTTTCGGCGATGCGTGGCAGGAATGGTCGTCGCGCACACCGGCATTGATTCCCCGCAGCCTGATCCCCAAAACCGGTGAGGGCACCGGCTGGTCGTTCGCGAAAAGCATGAAGGTGAACTGGGAACCGGTGATTGTCGCGTACTCGCTGTTCTGGCTGTACTGGTTGTGGGCGCAACTGCCCGTCAATGGATGAGCAACTCACACAATCACTGCGCCGCTGGCTGGCCGATGACGCACAACGCGAAGCGGCGCTGTTAAGCGCCGGTTATCAGGGCTCTGCCTATCTTTTTGCGGACACTCTCAACAACCGGCCGGTGCGGCTGGTTGTCAAAACCGCTGCGGGTGGTCTGTTTACCGGCTGGTTCCATCGCCTGATGCTGCGCCGGGAGGCGCGCGTCTATGAGCGCATGGCAAATGTCGCCGGCGTGCCGCATTCGCCGGGGTTCCTGGACAACACCTGGTTGTTGCTGGAATACATTGATGGCGAATCGCTGAAAACCGCGCGCTATTCGCTCAGTAACCCGGATGCCTTCTACGATCAGCTGCTGCAGGTGTTGCATGATTTTCACGCGGTCGGCGTGGGACACGGTGATCTCAAGCGCAAGGACAATGTGCTGGTCACTGCCGACGAGCAGCCGGTGGTGATTGATTTCGGCACCGCGGTCATGCGCGATAACGGGCTGCTGGACGGCCTGCTGTTCCGCCTGCTGCGGCGGTTTGATTACAACGCCTGGATCAAGGTGAAGTACGCCAATGATTACAGCGCGATCAGTCCGGATGACGCCCGCTGGTATCGCCCTACCGTGGTCGAGAGCGGTTTCAGGCTGCTGCGCCGGTTCTGGCGCACCATCACCTTCCGGCAGGCACGTAAGGCGCGCCGCCGGCAGCGCGCTTCACGCAGCGGCAACAGCGACTAGGCTTCTTGTCTTATGTGAAACTGCCGCGCAGAATGAAATCATACCGCAACGAGGAAACACGGCATGGACATGACTGACATCGGTTTTTTGTCAGAGATACTCAAGCTGTTTGTCTACCTGTTTATTTTTCTGGTCGGCATCGGTGTGCTCTGGGTTATCGCGCTCTACATTATTGACGTTAACCAGACCAAGCATGCTATTCGCCGCAATTTTCCGGTGGTCGGGCGATTCCGCTACATGTTCGAGCACCTCGGCGAGTTTTTCCGCCAGTACTTTTTTGCTCAGGATCGTGAGGAAATGCCGTTTAATCGCGCGGAACGTTCCTGGGCCTACCGGGCGGCCAAGGGTGTGGATACCACGGTGGCCTTTGGTTCCACGCGGGACCTGCGGCCTACCGGCACCATTATTTTTGTGAACTGTCCGTATCCCACGCTGGATCAGGATGCGGTGCCGATTTCGGCGCTGACGATTGGTGAGGGGTGCGAAAAGCCCTATACCAGCGACCGCATCTTCCATATTTCCGGCATGAGCTATGGCGCGTTGTCCAAGCCGGCGGTGCGGGCGCTCTCGAATGGCGCGCGCAAGGCGGGCTGCTGGATGAACACCGGCGAGGGCGGTCTGTCCGAATGGCACCTCGAGGGCGGTGCTGACATCGTGTTTCAGATCGGTACCGCCAAGTACGGGGTGCGCGATGATCTGGGTAACCTGAGTGACAAAAAGCTGGCCGACATCGCTGCGCACGAACAGGTCAGAATGTTCGAAATCAAAATGAGTCAGGGTGCCAAGCCGGGCAAAGGCGGGATTCTGCCGGGCATTAAGGTCACCCCGGAAATTGCTGCGATCCGCGGCATCCCGGAAGGGCAGGATTCCATCAGTCCGAACGGCCATCCCGAGATTCATAACGGCTCGGATCTGCTCGACATGATTGCGCGGGTGCGGCGAGTAACCGGCAAGCCGGTGGGGTTCAAGGCTGTGATTGGCACTTACGGCTGGCTGCACGAATTATTTGATGAGGTTACCAAGCGCGGTATTGAAAGCGCCCCGGACTTTATCACCGTGGATTCCGGTGACGGCGGCACCGGCGCGGCACCGCAGCCGCTGATTGACAACGTCGGGCTGCCGCTGCGCGAAAGCCTGCCGTTGCTGGTGGATCTGCTGAATCACTATGATCTGCGTTCACGCGTCCGAGTTGTTGCCAGCGGCAAGGCGGTCACGCCGGACGCGGTGGCCGCCGCCCTCTGCGCCGGTGCGGACTTTGTCACCTCGGCGCGTGGCTTTATGTTTGCACTGGGCTGCATTCAGGCGCTCCAGTGCAATAAGAATACCTGCCCGACCGGCATCACTACCCATGACAAGGATTTGCAGCGCGGCCTGGTGCCGGCCGACAAGGCCGAGCGGGTGCGCCGCTATCAGCAGACCATGGAAAAAGAAGTTGGCATCATTGCGCATTCCTGCGGCGTTAAAGAAGCGCGGCAGCTGGCCCGCAAGCACTGCCGCATCGTACAGAACAACGGCCGTTCCAGGCCCATGGACGAGGTGTTTCCGAACATCCGGCCGCGGCCGCGCGAAGTGGCCTGACCAGCGCTGCAATAAAACCGCCGCAAAAAATTACAGGAGTTACCTTGAAAGCATCCGATCTGTTTGTCCAGTGCCTGGAAAGAGAAGGCATCGAGTACATCTTTGGTGTGCCCGGTGAGGAAAACGCCGATTTCATGATGTCGCTGGAGCAGTCGGCGTCCATCAAGTTCATCCTGACAC
>CAYGKB010000221.1:0-2720 GCA_964350425.1 uncultured Chromatiaceae bacterium
GCTGGGTCTCCTGCAACATCTTTTCCACCCAGGATCATGCGGCGGCAGCGATTGCGGCGGCCGGTGTGCCGGTATTTGCCTACAAGGGCGAGACGCTGGACGAATACTGGGAATTTACCCATCGCGCCATGGAATGGGCCGACGGTGGGGAGCCGAACCGCATCCTTGACGATGGCGGGGATGCCACCCTGTTGCTGATTCTGGGCGCCAAGGCGGAACAGGATCCCAGCATCCTCGACAAACCCGGCAGCGAAGAGGAAGTCGCGCTGTTCAAATCAATTAAAAAACGGCTGGAGAATGAACCCGGCTGGTACACCAGGCGTCGCGATGCAATCGGCGGCGTCACCGAGGAAACCACCACCGGTGTGCAGCGCCTCTACACCATGCAGCAGAAAGGCGAACTGCCCTTCCCTGCTATCAACGTTAATGACTCGGTTACCAAGTCCAAGTTCGACAACCTGTACGGTTGCCGCGAGTCGCTGGTGGACGGCATCAAACGCGCCACCGATGTGATGATTGCCGGCAAAATCGCAGTTGTCTGCGGCTACGGCGATGTCGGCAAGGGCTGCGCACAGTCGCTGAAAGGACTGGGCGCTACTGTCTGGATCACCGAAATTGACCCCATCTGCGCGCTGCAGGCAGCGATGGAAGGCTTCCGCATCGTCACCATGGAAGAGGCCGCACCGCAGGGAAACATTTTTGTCACCACCACCGGCAACTTCAATGTCATTACCCATGACCACATGGCCGCGATGAAGGATCAGGCCATTGTCTGCAACATCGGTCACTTCGACAACGAAATACAGGTTGCCGAACTGCAGAAATACGAATGGGAAAACATCAAGCCGCAGGTTGATCATGTGATCTTCCCGGACGGTAAGCGCATTATTCTGCTTGCCGAAGGGCGTCTGGTAAACCTGGGCTGCGCCACCGGACACCCCAGTTTCGTGATGTCAAACTCGTTCACCAATCAGGTAATGGCACAGATCGAACTGTGGCAGAAACCGGACGACTACGGCCACGAAGTTTACGTGCTGCCCAAACACCTCGATGAAAAAGTCGCGCGTCTCCACCTCAAGCAGCTTGGTGTCAATCTGACCACGCTGACACAGGAGCAGGCTGACTACATCGGCGTCAAAGTGGAAGGCCCGTACAAACCCGACCATTACAGGTACTAGTGGATTCGCTGCAGGCCAGCGGCGCATAGGCCTCTCGGCTCGGTCGCTACGCTCCAACGAGCCGCGACACCTATACCCCGCCTGGCCGCGCGCGAATCGCGTCGTACTGTGACCTAGGCCACGGGCTGTTCCGGAGCGTTGATCTATAGTTGCGCGATGACCGAGCCGCTTCACATCCTGCACGTCACTGATCCGCACCTGCATGCGCATCGGGACGCGATGATGCGCGGGCTGAATACCTTCGAATCCTTTGTTGCGGTAATTGACCATGTCGCCGCAGGACATTGCCGACCCGATGCGGTGCTCGCCACCGGCGACCTGGTGCAGGACGAGACCCGGCAGGGCTACGAGCGTTTCCGCGAGGCCATCAGCAAACTCGACGTGCCGGTGCATTGCATTCCGGGCAACCACGATTCACCGCGCATCATGGCCGAAGTGCTTGGCAAGCCGCCATTCCATTTCTGCGGTACGCACAGTTACGGCAACTGGCGGCTGCTGATGCTGAATTCGACCGTACGCTGGGACGACGGCGGCCGGCTGGAACCGAGTCAGCTTAAAATTCTGGAAAGCACGCTGCGCAAGTACCCGCATGAGCATGTACTCATCGCCATGCACCACCATCCTTTGCCAACCGGCAGCCAATGGCTGGACGGCCTGGGTTTGCGCAACAGCGACGAATTCCTGCGCATCATTGACGGCTTTGCCAACGTACGCGCCGTTGCCTGGGGCCATGTGCACCAGGCGGCTGAGACCATGCGCAACAATGTACTGATGTTCAGCACACCTTCGACCGGTTCGCAGTTTCTTCCGGACAGCGACGTGTTTATGATGGACTCCCGCCCGCCGGGATACCGGTGGATTGAATTGCAACCGGACGGCTCTCTGGAAACCGAAGTGGTATGGCTATCCTGACAGGCAGGCTCGGGCTGAGGCTGATTTGCGCCCTGCTCGGCATTTTTTTCACCCTCACAATCTGGGCCAGGCCACTGCCGCTGTGGGAAATTACCGATGACGACAGTCGCGTGCTGCTGATGGGTTCGGTGCATCTGCTGCGTGCCTCCGACTATCCGCTGCGCGACGGCCTGAATCAGGCCTACGAACTCGCCGACACGCTGACCATGGAAATCGACATGAGCAAGGTCAGCACCGCAACCTCACAGGATGCCATCGCAAATATCAGCATTGACCCACAGGGCAGAAAGCTGCGTGACCTGGTGGGCAATGACGCCTATGAACAGGCCAACGGCATGGCGGAGAAGCTCGGCATTCCGCTGATGATGTTCGATCAGTTTGAACCCTGGTTCGCCGCGCTGTCAGTTACCCAGTTGCGTATGGTGCAACTGGGCTTTGACCCGGCATGGGGTGTTGAGGCTATTTTTACGCGCAAGGCCGTCGCGGAGCAGAAGCCGATGGCCGGCCTGGAAACACTGGTCGAGCAGCTTGGCTTTATGGATCGACTGGATCCACAGACGCAGAAAGTTTTTCTGCTGCAGAGCCTGGAAGACGCGGCCACGGTTGAGGATGAAGTTGAAACCGTGGTGC
>CAYGKB010000222.1:0-2696 GCA_964350425.1 uncultured Chromatiaceae bacterium
TCAACTGCATCTACTGCGGCTACGTGAACGGCCTGGTCAGTTACGTGCGCGAGATCGTGGCACGCACCGAGCAGTACTGGTGCCCGATCAAGCATGCGCGAAAAGTGCTGGACCCGCATCGCCGCTACGCGCGCTTTGCCGCCTATGGTGATCCGGATGCCTACCGCGCCGCGCTCAGGCGTCGCAACGCGCCGCACCCGCAGGACGACCTGCTGCGCAGGCCGTAATACCTGCCCATGGCGGACCGGCCCGGCAGTTCAATTGGTTCCGTGTACCCGTGGCGGCGGGACAGCGATTGCAGCCTGCTGGTCGGCCCCGGAACTTTTATTCCGGAACTGCTCAAGGCGATTGATGCGGCACGCCACTACATTTTGCTGGAGATGTACCTGGTCGAACCCGGCATCACTACCACGGCGATTATTGATGCCTTGCTGGAAGCCGCTGCGCGTAATGTGCGCATTTATATTGTGTTTGACGGCGTCGGTTCGCGGCTGCTCGGACATGCCGACCGCAACCGCCTGCAACATCCGCAGATCGAGCTGACCTATTTTCACCCGATGCGTTCGCTGCGCTACCTGCTGGCGCGCGATCACCGCAAGCTGTTACTGGTGGACGGCCGCGTGGGATTCACCGGCGGCATGGGCCTGGTTGACGGCATCAAGTCCGGCGGCAAGCTGATCCCGTGGCACGATGCGGTGGTGCGCTTCGCAGGTTCGGTGGTGGCCGACTGGCAGGCCATGTTCATTGCGCACTGGCACGACATCACGCATGTCGAATTGCACCTTGCAGCACCCAAGCCACAGCCGGCGGGTAACGGCAACGTGCGGCTGGTGGCATCGCAACCGGCGCGACTCAATCCTATTTACGGACATTTGCGCCAGCGTGTCGCACTGGCCAGCCGGCGAGTGTGGATTGCGACGGCATATTTTCTGCCGTCTTGGCGTCTGCGGCGGGCACTGCAGGCTGCCGAACAACGCGGCGTGGACGTGCGCCTGCTGCTGCCCGGACCGATCACCGATCATCCGGCGGTGCGCTATGCCTCGCAGCGTTTTTATGCCGCGCTGCTCAAGGGCGGCGCGCAGATCTATGAATACCAGCCCACTTTTCAGCACGCTAAGGTCACGCTGGTGGATGACTGGGTATCCATGGGCTCAAGCAACTTTGACCGCTGGAGCATGGCGCGCAACCTGGAAGTGAACATGGAAATCGAGCAGCCGGACTTTGCCGGCGACGTGGCCGCCATGTTCGAACAGGACTTCGCAAACTCAGTCGAGATCACCACCGCCAACTGGGAACAGCGCTCCGCCTGGCAGCGCTGGCAAGAACGCACCTGGGGTGTGGTGGAATCCTGGCTGGATCGCTAGGCTTTGCCGGTCTTCACCGTGAGGCGCTCGATGTTGTTCATCGCATGATCGCGGAAAGTCATGGTGCCGTAACCCTCGGCCCGCATGTCATAGCGCATGTAGTACCAGATGATTTTCAGCAACTCGGCGAACGAACCGATCTTGTACGAGAACAGGCCGAGAAAGCGCGTAATGTTGATCACCGAGACAAAGGCCCATTCCGGCACGCTGATGAAGCGCGGCTCTTTACCCATGGCCTCGAACAGCATGGTAATGGCCTGCTTGTAACTGATGACATTGCCGTCCACTTCCGGTCCGCCGATCACAAACACGCGGTCACGACGTTCCAGATTACCGATACTGCCGACCATGAACTCGGCCAGGTCTGCCTGCGAGATCGGGTTGTGCACTGACTGGTTGCCGCTGCCGATTAAAAATGCCGGCCGGCCCTTGGCAATGAGTTTTGCCTGTGAATCGAATACCCAGAAGTATGCGGTGGGCCGGACGATGGTGTAGTTGATACCGGAGCGCATCAGCTCGTCTTCAAATTTAAGCTTGGCGAGCTGCAGCGGCAGTTCCGGTCGCCGCACACAGATGGCCGACAACAAAATGAACTCTTTGGTGTTGTTAGCCAGCGCAGCATGCAACACGTTCAGCGTGGCCTGATAGTCAATGGCATCAAAATCTTTGGCAATGCCCGAGTGACAACCCAGGCAGGAGATCACCGCATCAATCGGTTTGCTGAATGCCTTGGCAATGGACGCCGGGTCGGTAACGTCAGCCTGCACCGCGGTAGCGCCGGGAAACTGGTCCTCACCTTTTTTCGCCCGCGTCACCGCGATTACTTCGTGACCCTGCTTTACCGCCTCGGCAACCACGGCGCTGCCGATGTAGCCGGTGGCACCGACGATTAAAACAGTTTTCGGGGCGGTCGGGCCGCCTGCCTGTTGGTCATGGGATTCCATTTTGTTGTTGTCCTTGTTGCTGGCCGGTGCCGATAATGTAAGGCTACCAATCCACTCCGGCAACCGGCACCAGCAAGCACTGCGCAACCGAGCAATGGCCAACGCATTTCCCGACCATCCTTTCTGGAATTACTCGCTGCGCCTGTATGCGCAACCGGGCGTGCAGGAAGCCAGCCTGACCCTGCAGGATGAATACGGTCTGGATGTGAATCTGGTGTTGTTCTGTATCTGGTGCGGCATGGCCGGTCCGGGCGAACTGACCGCGGACGAACTCAACCAGGCTGTGGCCGTCACCGGTCCGTGGCAGGCGGACGTGGTGGAACCGATCCGCAGCATTCGCCGCACCCTGAAGCACAACCCGCGCGGCGCGGACCCGGAGTTAATTCAG
>CAYGKB010000223.1:0-2692 GCA_964350425.1 uncultured Chromatiaceae bacterium
TGCTTTTGTATGGCAATTTGACTGATGAAATATCTGGGTAGATGCCGTTTTTAGCCCAATTCGGACCGCTATGCGCAATTTTGCCCCATCCCCCGATGGGTCCTGAGTGACCATCACGGTGCAAATTAGCAGCGGTATTTGGGCGGAATGGGCCAGAGGGGAGACTCCAAAAGTAATAAAACCACGGAGGCACGGAAGCACGGAGCTGAATCGATCGTTGCCGCCATTACCAGAGGTTTCTTTCACTCTTTATTGAGCAGAACTAGATTCTGTGCGGAAACGTAAAATGCACTCTAGTCGGCTCCTTCAATGCGGTTTCTCCGTGTCTTGTATATTCCCATCAGGAAGTTGATCGGGGTTTAAGAGGGGTCGAGGGGAGAATGGGGCAGAGCCCCAAATCTCCCCTCGGTCTTGCGATCCACTCACATCTTTGTCAGTTTGTTTATTGGAGGTTGCCGGGACGAAGTCGATCGCTTCGCCCCGGCAGGCGGGAGCCAGACCGATCCGTGCCAGGTCCTCAAGAGACCGCCACTGAGTGAGGGTCGGCTTCCGCCTCTCTGTTCAGAGTCCGAACAGTCGCACGGGCCATTACGAGCCCGAATCGCAAGAAAGGATGAGCACAGATCATGGAGACTTCTCAAGCGTTTGTTGGTATCGACGTTTCGAAAAATCACCTCGACGTGTATGTACACCCAACCGGAAAGACCGTTCACGTCGACCTCCTCGAAGACCCCGAGATGGAGGCGATCCTTGCCCTCGTCACGGAGACCAGAAGGGCTGGCCATACGATCGAACGCGTCGCCCTTGAATCCACCGGTGGCTACGAAGCGCCCTGCGTCGCCACCCTCACCGCCGCAGGCCTCCCCATTGTCGTGGTCAATCCACGCCAGGTCCGCGATTTCGCAAAAGCCTGTGGTCGTCTCGCCAAGACCGACCGCGTCGATGCGCGAATGATCGCTCTGTATGCGGATAAAGTGAGGCCCGAGGTTCGCAGTCTGCCGTCACCCCAGGAGCGCGAATTGAAGGAAATTATGACCCGAAGACGCCAACTCGTCGCCCAGGTTGTAGCCGAGGAACGTCGTCTCGACACCCTCGCCTCTCCGATAGTTCGAGGCAGCATCAAGCAACATCTGGACTATCTACGGGCCGAAATCGAGCGTTTGGAAACGGAACTCGAAGAGCTTGTTGCCGGCACAGATATCTGGCGAGAGCGAGTCGAACTCCTGCAGACCGCAAAGGGGGTGGGGCAAGTTACCGCAAAGACCTTGTTGGCCTATCTGCCAGAGCTGGGTCAGCTCGACCGTAAAAAGATCGTCGCAATGGCAGGCCTTGCCCCCTGGTCGAACGATTCGGGCAAGAAGCAGGGAAAACGTTCCATCTGGGGAGGCCGCAGCACCGTCCGTTCTGCCATGTATATGGCCACCATTTCCGCAGTTCGCTACAATGTCGTGATTAACAGGATGTATGAACGACTACTCGAAAGTGGAAAGGAAAAGAAAGTCGCGCTAACCGCCTGCGCCAGGAAGCTGCTGACGATCCTCAACGCGATGGTCCGCGACAATACCCCCTTCTTAGGAGAAAGAACATGTGGAATCGCTTGACCGGGAAACACAGTCACTCCGTGTCTCCGTGGTTTTACCCCTCCTCCGCGCGCTTCCTCTCGAAAGCCTCCAGCACCAGCGGTGGTACAAAGGTGGAGACATCGCCGCCCAGTTCCCAGACTTCACGGACAAGGGACGAGCTGAGAAAAACGTATTCCGGCGCGGGGGCGAGAAAGATCGTTTCAACCTTGGGGTTCAGTTCATGGTTCATAATGGCGAGTTGAAATTCGAACTCGAAATCACTCACGGCGCGCAGGCCGCGCATTATGAACTGTGCGCCGAAGTCTTGGGCGGTGTTAATGGTTAACCCCTTGAGCTTGGCGACCTCCACATTGGGAAGGTCTGCGGTTACCCGACGGATCACATCCACCCGTTCCTCACGGGTAAACCATGGGGTTTTGCGACGGTTCTCGCCCACCGCCACAATCAGCCGATCGAACAAATGGGCACCCCGACGTATAAGGTCGAGATGCCCATAGGTTAGTCCGTCGAAAGACCCTGGATAAAGTGCGATACGCTCGATTGGAGCGGAAGGTACTTTAGCCACCAAGGGTCGTCCCCACCACCGCGAGAACGGCGAAGATGAGGCTGATGAGAATACCAATGGCCCCGAGAACGATCGATACAATCCCGAGGGTCTTTTGTTCCGGCTTCTTCATGGCAAGAAAACCGAGAACGATCGCCGCGATCGCAGCGGGAACCGTAAGGTACCAGCAGCAACTAAATACAATACTGACAGCCCCGAGTACAATACCCACGATCGCCATGATCAGTTCCGAGGGTGTTCCGCTGCTTTGGGGCACAGTGATGGGCACGCCGCCGCCGGAAGGCTGGGGTGGCGGAGGAGGAGGAGGCGGTGCTCCGGCGCCGGAACTTGCCGGCGGAGGAGGCGCACCGAAACTCTGAGCGGCTGGCTTGGGAGCAGCAGGTTCCGGTGGGGGCGGCGGAGGCGGAGGAAATCCCCCGGCTATTGGAGGATCCTGCTTCGGACGCTCCGGCGGAGGACTCGGAACCTTCGGCGGCCCGCCAAGCAGGATGGTCGCCTCTCCGCTAATATCGTCGATCGCCTCGCTCACAACCTGACGGTCTAT
>CAYGKB010000224.1:0-2643 GCA_964350425.1 uncultured Chromatiaceae bacterium
AACCCGACCGGCTGAATCATCAGGAAATGCACTGCCTTATGAACCTCGGCATGGCGGCGAGTTATGATCCCGACCCGGATGCGCCGAACGGCTTTCGCGTGCCGTTCAACCTCGATACCGGCGAACTGTTGCCACAGCGCTGGCGTAACTGGCTGCGACACGATCCGGTGCAGTTGCTGAAGCGCTTCGGCACCAACCTGAACAAGCTGCGCGGTGTCTACATGGACTGCGGCTGGCGCGATCAGTACCACATTCAGTATGGCTCGCGGCAACTGGCCCTGGCCATGCGGGATCGCGGCATCGCGCATCGCTACGAGGAATTCGACGGTACGCATTCGGGCATTGATGCCCGCATGGATACCAGCCTGCCGTTTCTGGTCAAAGCTCTGCGCGACTGATCCATAGAATTAAGTTAAATAGTTCGAGCCGCAGCAGTTGGTTCGCAGGATGCGAACTGCGAGGGCCGTCACACCCGTTTGTCGGCTTACTCTCCATAATCCCTGTTGACCCAGCAAAGTTCCGGCTTCATGGCTGCAAGCAAAGCAAAAGATCAGGTTTTTGGCGATTACGCGGCATTTCTGCATGCATTGCTGCCGCAGGCACAGGGGTTTTTGTTTCACGACCGCCATTCGCGCCTCTTCTGGCATGACAATGCGCCGGATACCAGTCAGCTCAGCGACGAATTTCATAAAACCCTGGGCCGCATACTGCGGCACGGCGATTTACCCGGCGATGCGGCGCGAATCCCCCTGCGGGACTGCATTGCCTACCTTGTGCGGTTAGTCAGTGATAAGGGGCGGACGCTGGGAGTGCTGACAGCTCTGGTGGATCGGGATGCCGGCACCATGCCGCATAAATTCTGCGCCAACCTGCTCAAACCGGCCCGGCGCAGCATGGAACGCGAACTCAGTTTGCGCGTGCACCTGCTAGATGCCAACCGCAGAATCAGCGATCACGACAGCGAACACGAATTTTTGCGCCATATCGGCGCAATCGCCCGCTCCAATGAGGAATGTGAGCCGGCTTTGCAAAGTATTCTGGAACAGACCGTGCAGCAACTGGTGCTGGACGGCGCCGTAGTCTATTCGCCGGTGCACGATCTGCAGCTCGCCGCGGGCGAAAATCCGGTCGGGTTTACCGACGCCGAACTGCTCCACGACAGCCTGATGGATCTGATTGAGGCAGCCGACGGCGACGTCGCCGCGGCACTGCAGAATCGCCCGGCCCCGGATCCGCGCGAGCGGGCCCGCAGCTGGCCGATTTTCGAGGAAGGCAAGACCCTTGCCGGCGTGCTGGTGCTGTCGCGGCCTGCCAATATGGCCAAGCTGGGCGATCGCTCCACCGCGATTGCCGGCTTTGTCACGTCGACTATAGAAAACCTGTTGGAACGGTCATTCGACCCGGTTACCGGCCTGATGGCGTGGCCGAGTTTTGAGCACGCCCTGGAGCGGGCGCAACATGACGGCAACGGCGAGCATGCGGTCCTGTATCTGGACATGGATCAGCTGCATATTCTGAATGACACGCTGGGCCGCGAAACCGGCGATCGTGCCCTGCGCGACCTCAGCAAAATTCTGCGCGATGTCCTGCCCGGGCAGCCGCTGACGCGGGTGACCAGTGACAGCTTTGCCGCGCTGCTAACGGATACGCCGCTGGCTGAGGCCTGTGAGCTTGGTAAAGACATCTGCCAGCGCCTGCATGGCCTGGAGTTTAAAGCCGAAGGCCAGAGCTTCCGGCCCTCAGCCAGTATTGGTGTGGCGCCGCTCAGCCAGGATGGCGGTGCCGCCAGCAGTGTACTGGTGCCGGCCCAGATAGCCTGTCAGGCTGCCAAGGACCGCGGCCGGGGACGCGTTGAAGTTTACGAAAGTGCCGACCAAAGCATCATCCGCCGCATGGATGATCTGAATCAGGTCGGTTCAATCCGCAGCGCTATCGAAGGCGGTCGCCTGGTGCTGTTCGCGCAACCCATCACCTACCTTAGCGGCAACCAGAATGTGGCCTACCATGAGCTGCTGGTGCGGATGCTGAATACTGCCGGCGAACCGGTGCCGCCCTCCGAGTTCATGGGCGCAGCCGAGCGCTATCAGCTGATGCAGGAACTTGATCGGTGGGTGGTAAACAAGGCGGTTGAGACGCTGACCGATGAATTGCAGGACAGCCGCGGCCGGCCGATCCGGTTTGCGATTAATCTCTCCGGCCAGAGCATCGGTTCCGAGAATTTTCTTGATTTCATCAAGGACGAACTGTCGCGTACCGGGCTGGATCCGAGCCGTCTGTGCCTGGAAATTACCGAGACAGTCGCCGTCGGCAATCTGAAGAAAGCGCAGACCTTTATTGCCGAGTTGCGCGATCTCGGCTGCCAGTTCTCGCTGGATGACTTTGGCACCGGTCTTAGTTCGTTCGCTTACCTGAAAATGTTTGAAGTCGACAAGCTCAAAATTGACGGCAGTTTTGTCCGGGATATTTGTGAAAATGAGGTATCCCGTTCCATGGTGGCAGCCATTGCCGAAATTGCCCGCGTCATGGGTATCGAAACAGTCGCCGAGTACGTGCAGAGTGAGGCTATCCTCGACACAGTGCGTGAGCTGGGTGTTGACTGGGGCCAGGGCTTTCATATCGGCGAGCCCATAAGGCTGCGCGATC
>CAYGKB010000225.1:0-2267 GCA_964350425.1 uncultured Chromatiaceae bacterium
CGTCCGGCAAAGCCCGCAGCGTCTCTAAGGCCGCAGCCGCACACCGCATCCACGGTTTGGCAAGGCTCAAACCAGCGCCGGCGGCCTAGTTCGGCTCATTTCGCCAGGCCATTTGAATTCGGCCCGTCGCAAGGTCTAAGCTTCAACTTCAGGGGAGAACTTAGAGTGCAGGCATTCACTTCTATTTTAGGTAGCGCGCCACTTAACCAGTTGGGGCTGTGCGCTCACTGCGTTCGCCGGATCGGCTGCTGCGCAGCCGTCCGCAGCCCAAGGCGTTAAGTGGCATCGATATACATGATGTGAGCCTAATGCGTCTGCTATTCGTTAGCTGGGGACTCTGTTTCGCGCTCATGGCGGCTATCGACTATTATCTAGGTAGCGCGGCCGAATACCTCAACGCCTGGAGCGTCATCGAAAGAGCATTGGGTCGCAACGTCAGTGCTACAGATTCGGCCGCTTATTCCATGTTTGGCGGTTTTGGGGAGGCTGTATGCGTACTGCTAGTAACTTTTTCGATCGCTGCTCTCATCACGTTATTGGTGCGGCAGCTGTCATCGTGGTTCTAGCGCTCCGTAATTTCACGCGGCTGTCGCTGCCACTTAACCAGTTGGGGCAATTCGCTCGCTGCGCTCGCCGGACGCGCCAAAAGCGGCGCGTCCTCTGCGCTGGACAGTTTGCAGCGACCGCGCCGCTTTCGTCGCGCCCCTGCCCAAGGCGTTAGATGGCCAAACTTAGCAACAACCCGGTAATCGGATTTCTTCGCCTAGTGCTAGGTGCGGCACTTATCTTTCTGGCATTGGAACTGCTTAAAGATGGTCATGACTTTGGCGGCACTCTTGTATACCTACTAGGCTTAGTCGTAGCTTTACCCGGTGCATTGAACATCGTCACAAAGATGGTGGGTGTAGCCACATTGGCAATTGTCACTTTCTTAGCATTCTCGGCACTAAACTGGACGGGCGAAAATGCTGGAAAAACGATTAAGCTAACTTATTGGGAATGGCTTGATGACAACTGGCTGTACGCACTTATTGCAATCATCATCTATATTGTAATTGGCTATATATGGGGCCCAGAACCAGGGGAGCATCGGAAACTTTGATAACTGTGCTGTTGAGATGGCCATCTAACCAGTTGGGGCAAACCACTCGCTGCGCTCGTTGGACGCGCCGCTTCGCGCGCGCCCTTTGCCCAAGGCGTTATGTGTTTCATTTGGACTAAATGAGCCTAAATGGTGTCCAGTACTATTGGCTAATTGCTGTGGGCGTCGTGCTCGGGCAGTGCCTCACGATTGCTTTGGGCTTTTCGTCGTACCGCATCGAGGATGCTGACCTGGCGATTCAGATCCTAGCGCTACCAATATATGCCTATACAGCGATCTGCTGTCTTGTTGTTATTTGGGACATGTGGAGAGTGTTTGGATTCAAGCTAATATTAGGGGTCATACTAGCTGGTCTACTAACGGCCGCCGTCAGCTCATGGTTCGTATTGTTACCCAACATAGCAATAGCGGCCTTTTGGCTTTATCAAATCAATGGTCGAAAATTTGAGCATCGAAACACATAACCAGTTGGGGCAAACCACTCGCTGCGCTCGTTGGACGCCGCGCTTCGCGCGCGCCCTTTGCCCAAGGCGTTAGGTGCCATGGGAAATGAAACGAGTCCTTTTGATTTCGTTGCCTACTTCACAGGTGAGCAGCCGTTTTGGCGTGCGGCGATCACCAGTGCCATTGGCTGCTCTCTAGCATCCGCACTATTTCTTGGCATTAGCCTTGAAACCCTTGGCGTCAGCCAGAACGAGGCCATGTACTGGTATGGCTCCGAAATCGACTATTGGCGAAATACCTTGTATGCGGTGCTCGACTATTGGGCTATCGTAATAATTGTGGCATTGGGCCTGGCAGTTTGGACGTTGTGGGCCTGCAGTAGCAATATCTCTAAAATATGGTTGCGGGTGTTTTCGTGGCTTTGTATTAGCGCCGTAACAGCGGCCTGGGTGGCACTAGGTGTTTCGTTTACCAGAATCGTTCTACTGCGGTAAGGCACCTAACCAGATGGGGCTATGCGCTCGCTTCACTCGCGGGACTCCGCGCTTCGCGCCTCGCCCCAGCCCAAGGCGTTAGGTTGCATATGGTCCGAGCAAGTCTATTTGCAATTATGCTTTCTCTGACCGGCTGCACAGTAAAATCGCTAGAACAGGGCTGCCCGGACCCAGAGTATCGAGCCATTGCTTTATCTAAGAGCGACTATGAATAACTTAAAGAAAGC
>CAYGKB010000225.1:2277-2633 GCA_964350425.1 uncultured Chromatiaceae bacterium
GGTCTTCTGGATAGGTCGCAAAGTAGCGATTTTGGGGAATGCCTGGCCAGAGGCCGAGCTACCTATACAGAAGTCTTTTGCGAAAAATGCCAAAGCTATTGCGAGACATATCCACCGCATCAGCCCCTAAGCAAAGATTTAGTCGGAATTTTTGAGGCATGTGCCAAAAATCTGAAATACTATGATTAAGCAACCTAACCAGTTGGGGCATTTACTCGCTGACGCTCGCCGGACGCGCCAAAAGCGGCGCGTCCTTCGCGTTGGATATTCTGCTGCGCCCGCGCCGCTTTCGCCGCGCCTCTGCCCAAGGCGTTAAGTGGTCAATTAAGCATCTTTTGGTGCTGGTTCGGCACCAA
>CAYGKB010000226.1:0-2610 GCA_964350425.1 uncultured Chromatiaceae bacterium
CGTTTTTCGGGAAGCTGGCAATAAAGTCCTTGCGCAGCATGCCCGCTTCGCGCACGCAGATAATCATGATCTGCTTTTCGAGATCGCGGATATCCTTGATGGTCGAGCGCAGGTTGTTGCCCAGTGCGTCGAACAGTTTGGGCGCCAGTATAAACTCGGCCAGCTCGGCAGTGATCTTTACCTGGGCGTTCTTAAAGGGCTTCGATTTGCGGCCTTCTTTTTCTGCCAGAGTCAGCATGCGCTTGTGACGGCGTGACAGCGATTTCATGCGCTTGTCGACTTCCACCGGATCCGGGCCGGTGTCTTCTTCTTTTTCCTTGTCCTTTTCTTCCTGCGTCTTGGCGTTCGGCTGGGCGATTTCGTCCGGCGCGTTCGGATCCATGAAGCCGGTGAGAATATCGGTCAGGCGGCCTTCACCGTCTTTGACCGCGGCATAGCTATCCAGCAGATGATCGAAGGTAGGCGGAAACAGGGTCAGCGCAGCTTTCACCTGGTTGAGGCCTTCTTCAATGCGTTTGGCGATGCGGATTTCACCTTCGCGAGTAAGCAGCTCGACGGTGCCCATTTCGCGCATGTACATGCGCACCGGGTCGGTGGTACGGCCGAATTCGGCGTCCACGGTGGCAATGGCTTCTTCAGCCTCGCCGTCGGAATCGTCGTCCGTTACAGCGTTGTCAGACAGGACCAGTGAATCGGCATCCGGCGCTTTCTCATACACCGTAATACCCATGTCATTGATCATGTTGACGATGTCCTCGATCTGTTCCGGATCGACAATATCGTTGGGCAGGTGATCATTGACCTCGGTGTAGGTGAGGTAACCCTGTTCCTTACCGCGCGCAATCAGCAGCTTCAGTTGTGAATTTGGCGAGGTGGGGGAAACGCTGTTTTTCGCGGCAGGGGCAGCTTTGGCTTCTTTCACTCGTAGGGCCTCGGTGAATACGTAAACGCTCAATTATACAAATCCGACAAACTTTAAACCAGCACAGTTCCCCGCGGACAACCTCGGGCAGCGGCTGCCAAAGCCCCGCGCAGCGGGGCCTCAGGACTTGTTGCTATGCAGCGTAGCGATTTCCTGCTGCAATGCGCGCATTTCCTGCTTTTCCGCCTCTGTCAGGCCGCTCGCGGCCTTGCGGGTAAGGCGCTGGAAGCGCTTTTGCAACTCCTGCTGCAGGATGGCGTCGAGGGTTTCGGCCAGTTCGGCGCCCCAGTCAGAGGTCGCTTCCAGGTGCAGATCCTGCATAAGCAGCGCGGTCAGGTGGCTGCCGCCGTCGGGATGGGCGGCCTGCTCGTCGGCCAGCCGCGCCGGTTTGATAGCCGGGTTTTCCTGTGCGGCTTCAAGCAGATCAATCAGCAGGGCAATCCCGGGGTTCGGCAGCTCGCGCAGACCGGCCTTCAGCTCCAGGCCCTTGGCGGCTGCCGGTTGTTGTAACACCAGGCAAATGGCCCGGCGGATCAGCGGATTGCGGCCGGTTGCCGTTGTCGGGGCGGACCGGGAGCTCCCGGCCGGCGCGGTCGGGCGGGCCGGTAACGTGCCGCGGCCGGTGCTATCGGTCAGCAGCGCGCCGAGACGGGCCGCGCTCAAACCCACTTCGGCCGCGAGCTTGTCGAGCAGCAATTCGCGAAACACGCCCTCGGGAATGCTGCTGATCAGCGGTCGTGCCAGTTCCGCGAGGCGCGCCTGGCCGTCGAGGCTGCTCAGGTCGGTGGCTTGCTTGAGGTGCTCAATCAGGTATTCCGACAGCGGCTGGCTGCCGGCCAGCCGAGACTGAAATTCCGCCGCGCCGCCGGCACGCACCACCGAGTCCGGGTCTTCGCCGTCGGCCAGAAACAGGAACTTTACCTGCCGACCGTCGCGCAGTTCCGGCAGACTGATCTGCAAAGCACGCCAGGCGGCCTTGCGACCGGCCGCATCGCCGTCAAAACAAAACACGATTTCACGCGTGACGCGAAACAGTCGCTGCAAATGTTCCGCGGTGGTGGCGGTGCCCAGCGTGGCGACGGCATTGCAGATGCCATGTTCGGCCAGTGCCACCACGTCCATGTAACCTTCCACCACAAGCAGTCGTTCGGGGTTACGCTCGATCTGCCGTGCTTCATACAGGCCATACAATTCGCGGCCCTTGTGAAACACCGGGGTTTCCGGCGAGTTCAGGTACTTGGGTTCGCCGTCGTCGGTGACGCGACCGCCGAAACCCACCACGCGCCCGCGGCTGTCGCGAATGGGGAACATGATGCGGCCGCGGAAGCGATCATAAATACGACCATCTTCATTGCGGGTCAGCAGTCCGGCCTTGAGCAGATCGTCGCGTTTGTCATCCGTGCCGCCGAGTTTTTTCAGCACAAAATCCCAGCCGGGCGGTGCGTAACCGATGCCAAAATCCGCGGCGGTCTGGCCGGTCAGGCCGCGCTGCTTCAGGTAGTCAATGGCGGCCGGCGTTTCCCGCAATTGTTCGCGGTAAAGCTCGCCGGCCTGGCTAAGCAGTGCCAGCAGCGGTGCGCTCGGTGATACCGGCGCGGTGCTGCCGCGGCTGTTTTCGCGCGGCACTTCCAGACCGTAAAAGGAGGCCAGTTCCTCGATGGCTTCGACGAATTCCAGCCGGTCATGTT
>CAYGKB010000227.1:0-2581 GCA_964350425.1 uncultured Chromatiaceae bacterium
ACATGCGCCGCGATTTTGTGGCCAATGCCTCGCATGAATTGCGGACGCCGCTGACCGTGATCACGGGGTATCTGGATGCGATTGCGGAAGACCCGAGCCTCGACAGGGAACTGAGCGCCCCGATTGCGGAAATGCAGCGGCAGTCCAATCACATGCGCCAGCTGGTGGATGAATTGCTGCGCCTCTCGGAACTGGAATCAGGCGGTGCTGCGGTAGAGGGTGAGCCCGTCAATATTCGCGCCATCGTTGATACCGCGCGACAGGAGGCGCTGACCCTGCCGTCCGGCCCGCGCAATGTGCTTATGAAATTCGATTCTGAGGCGGATTTGCGCGGCGAAATCAAGGACATCCAGTCGATAGTTTCCAATCTGGTTTCCAATGCCGCCCGTTACACCGACGTGGATGGCGCAATTGAGGTGCGCTGGTGGACTGATAAAAAGGGCGCGCATATTTCAGTGACGGACAATGGCGTCGGCATCGCCAAAGAGCACATTCCGCGTCTGTGTGAACGCTTCTATCGTGTTGAAAACGGGCGCGCCCGCATCGGCGGCGAAGGTGGCACCGGACTGGGCCTTGCTATTGTGAAGCACGCGTTGCTTCGCCACGGTGGCAGCCTTGAAGTGGAAAGTGAACTGGGTCAGGGCAGTGTGTTTACCTGCCATTTCCCGGAAGACAGAATTATTCCTGTCGCGTAATTGCCGCTGGCGGTATATTTAGACAGGTCATTGCAGCGAGACGAGTTCAATGGAAAGCGAAATTTTCGGACAGCATATATCGCGCAAGTTCAATGAAGAGCTTGAGGGGCTGCGCAGTCAGGTCAGCAATATGGGCGGCCTCGTGGAGCGGCAGCTGGCCCAGGCAGTAGAAGCTATTGTTTCCGCTGACAGCGAGCTCGGGCTTGAGGTGGCGCGTCGCGACGTCGAAGTGAATGAGTATGAGGTGGCCATAGACGAGGAATGCAGTCGCATTCTCGCCACACGGGCACCTGCAGCAGCCGACCTCCGGCTTATTGTGGCGGTTATCAAGGCGATCACCGATCTGGAGCGCATCGGCGATGAGGCGCAGCGCATCGGCTTCCTGGCAGCGCGCCTTGCGGGCGAAGCCCAGCCGCAGAATCGTTATGACGAGCTCAAAACCCTCGGCGAGCATGTGCAGGACATGGTGCATGACGCGCTTGATGCCTTTAGCCGGCTCGATGCGGCTGATGCGCTGCGGGTTGTGGAAGAGGACAAGTTCGTTGACGAAGAGTACGACATGGTACAGCGGCAATGCATTACCCTGATGATGGAGGATCCGCACACCGTGCGCCGGTTTATGGACGTAAGCTGGGTGGCTCGGGCCCTGGAGCGAATCGGCGATCACGCCAAGAACATCAGCGAGTACGTCATTTACCTGGTAAAGGGTAAAGATGTCAGGCATACCAAGCTCGAAGCGGTCCGCGAGCAGGTAGAGAGCGGAAATCGCTGATTTATAAGAAAAATTACAATTTTCTTACAGCGCTGTAATTGTAATATTGATGTAATAAAGCGTCCCTAGACTGCGCAGCACCTTAACCAATATCAATTCTGGAGGATGGTGTGAGTCAAGGTAACTCAAAATTTATGCTCGCGGCGCTGGTTGCTGCGACAGGCCTTACGGCCGCCAGTGCCTGGGCGCAGTCGGCTCGGGATCAGATCAGTATCGTCGGTTCCTCGACGGTATATCCGTTCGCAACCGTGGTTGCAGAGCAATTCGGCCGTTCGACTCAGTTCAAGACGCCAACCGTTGAATCCACCGGTTCTGGTGGCGGCCTGAAGCTGTTTTGCGCCGGAATCGGTGTCGGTACGCCGGATATCACCAACTCGTCCCGCCGCATCAAGAGCTCGGAAGTTGAGCAGTGTGCGTCCAATGGCATCGCCGAAATTGTCGAAGTCAAAGTCGGCTACGACGGTATTGTGATGGCTAACTCTCGCGAGGCTGAGCGCGTATCGCTGACCACCAAAGATATTTTCCTGGCCCTGGCCAAGGAAGTGCCCGCTCTGGACGGTTCCGAGAAGCTGGTCGAGAACCCGTATCAGAAATGGAGCGATATCCGTTCGGATCTGCCGAACGCTACGATTGAAGTGCTCGGCCCGCCCCCCACTTCGGGCACGCGTGACGCATTTGTCGAGCTGGCCATGGAAGGCGGCTGCAAGCAGTACAGCTGGATCAAATCCATAAAAAGCACAGACAAATCCAAGTACAAATCAATCTGTCACACCATTCGCGAAGACGGCCGCTTTGTCGAAGCGGGTGAGAATGACAACCTGATTGTGCAGAAGCTGCAGGCCAACCCCAAAGCACTTGGTATATTTGGGTTTAGCTTTCTCGACCAGAACTCCGATACGGTGCAGGGTTCGCTCGTCAACGGCGAAGAGCCCAGCTTCGAGAAAATTGCTGACGGTGCCTATCCGGTGTCGCGTCCGCTGTACTTCTATGTCAAGAAGGCACACATCGGCACGATCCCCGGTATTGAGGAATATCTTGCTGAATTTATCAGTGAGCGTTCCATGGGCGAGGAAGGCTACCTTGCCGATCGCGGCCTGATTCCGTTGCCCGCAGC
>CAYGKB010000228.1:0-2579 GCA_964350425.1 uncultured Chromatiaceae bacterium
CCTTGGTTGCGCCGGTGGTATCCACGGTGAACTGCACCAGGCACTGACCTTCCAGACCGCGCGTCTGCGCCCGTCTGGGGTACTGCGGAGCGACACGCACGATGGGCAGGTAATCACCATCGCCCAGACCGATCCTGCCGCCTCCCAGTTTACCAAGCTGCAGACTGGCCTGCGGACCGCCAATGCTCAACGTCTGCGAGGTGTCGAGGTCATCCATCTGCTGCGGCGGGGTGTCAGGCGGCGGTTCATCGACCTCCGGCGGCTTCTCCGGCTCGTCTTCGTCCTTACGCACCACTTCTTCTTTCTTCACGCGGATAAAGTCGCCCAGATTGATATCGGCTTCATCCACAATAGCGCGCTTACCCGTGGCGATCAGCACCTGCATCACCCACAACAGCGTGAAAGTGACCAGGACACCGGAAAGCAGCGAAATTGCGTAACGTGGGATCATATTTCTTAGATTACCGTGTCTCTGAGTTGGTTCCCTGCCCGGAGCCTCTAATCCGGGAGTTTGCCGGATATGGAAATGCGCGAAATTTTCGCTTGCCGCGCCGCATCCATGACCTGCACCACCGTCTCGGTATAAGCGTCTTTGTCGGCCTGAATCACCACCGAGCCTTCCGGGTTTTCAGCGAGCAGGCGCTCGAAAGTGCTTTGCACCGCGCGCGGGTCGATATTCTTGCGGTCAATCCAGATTTCGTTGTTAGGACTGATCGCAACCAGAATATTGGCCTTTTTCTTCGGTTCCGCCTGCGAGGCCTCCGGACGGCGCACGTCAATACCGGCTTCCTTAATAAAGGACGCTGTAACGATGAAGAAAATCAGCATGATAAACACGACATCCAGCATGGGCGTCAGGTTGATCTCGGTTTCTTCCTCTTCCATCGAGGCGTGGATTCCTCTACGCATCTCGCCGGTACTCCCTTAGTGATCCAGCCCGAGAGCTTCTTCCATGCCCTCGACCTTGCGTTCAATGGACCGGGTAATCAGCGTAACCAGGAACACCCCGGACAATGCACCCACCATGCCAGCCATGGTCGGAATCGTTGCCTTGGACACCCCGGACGCCATGGAACGGGCATTGCCGGTTCCGGAAATGGCCATCACGTCAAAAACCTCGATCATGCCGGTCACGGTGCCCATCAAGCCGAGCAACGGGCACAGCGCCACCAGTGTCTGGATAACCGGCACCCAGGTGTTGGCTGCCATGTCATAGCGTGACAGCAGTTTGTCGCGAACCTGGTGCGCATACCATGACTTGCGGTCGCTGCGCGACTGCCAGATTTCAAGCGCTTCCCTGCCGATAGCCTGCAGCCCGGTACGGAAAAAAATCAGCCGCTCGATAATCAGCACCCACATCGCGAAGATGGTGATGGCTATCAATGACAGCACATCGCCACCCAGCTCCAGGAAATCCCGGACCGCCTCAATTGGCATCAATAGCCAATCCATACGGATACCCTCTCCTAACCTAGACGCTCAGACACCGGTTCAGGATGCCGATCCGCCATGTTTTTCCGCATGCTCGGCAATAATACCGGCGCTCTGTTCCTGCAGAATCTGCACGATGCGCTTGCTGCGGCCACTGACCAGCGTATGCAAAAGCACGGTCGGAATCGCCACGGTCAGACCCAATACGGTGGTAACCAGTGCCTGAGAAATACCGCCGGCCATCAGTTTGGGGTCACCCGTGCCGTAGAGCGTGATCGCCTGGAAGGTCTGAATCATACCGGTAACCGTACCCAGCAGACCCATCAGCGGCGCTACCACTGAAATGATCTTGATGAATAACAGCGCCCGGTTCAGCGCCGGCGTCTCCTTGAATATTGCTTCGGAGAGCTTCAGCTCCAGGGTCTCGGTATCGGCTTGCTTGTTGTCTTCATAAACACTGAGCACTCGACCCAGGGCGTTATCGGGACTCGGCGTATCGCTGGCGAGCTGCGCAGTTACCTTGCGGCTGGCCACGCCCAACACCACCATCCGCTCCAGCGAAATCAGCAGACCAACAATACCCAGCGCAATGATCAGGTAACCAACCAGACCACCCTGCTGCACCCGCTCAAGCAGGTTGGGCCGTGATACGTAGGTACTCAGCACACCACCGGCGGTGGGATCGATGCCGAAACGCACCAGACCGTCGGTGGCATTCAGCAGGTCAGAGGTACTGCCGGTAAAGCGCCCGGCCTCAGGCTGCCGCGCGAGTTCCGACAGGCGATTGTTTTCGTACTTGAGGTACTTGCCGTCGGCCACGATTAAAGACACCCACGCGGGCTACATCCATGGTCTCCTCGCTGCCGTCATTCATCAGCACGTTTGCGCTGTATTTAACGACGCGGCCGCTTTCGGTCATTTCGCGGTGAAGCTCAAACCACAACCGGTCAATTTCATCCAGCGAGGGCAGCTTGGTACTGCCGCCGATCTTCTTTGCCAAATTCTCCAGGAAAGCTACGCGATCCGGATTCTCAACATTGGTGACCGATGTTTCGAAGCGTGTGCGGGCATCGCCTGCCACCTGCTGCCTTACACCCACCAGCTCTTTTAAAGAACCGAGCCGCTCGTTCAGCTCTGCTTCCAGTTCC
>CAYGKB010000229.1:0-2565 GCA_964350425.1 uncultured Chromatiaceae bacterium
CCATTGTTGATGAAGTGCAGGCGGCCTTTGCCGACTGGCCGCGCTACGCCGCTGAGGCCGGTATCCCGCGCGACCGGCAGCAGGCGATTCAGCAGGCTTTGCGGCGACTATAATCTTCCCATGCGCAGAATAGTCTGGTCAGTTATGGCGGTGCTCGCGGTGGTGGCGGCTCTGGCAGGCAGTATTGACCGCCTCAGTGAGCAGACCGCGGCCGATTCACTCACCCGGGCGCTGGTTACCTTTGCGGCATCACGGGCGCTGAACGGCGCGATCTCGGCAGCGCAGGGCACGGAGCTGGCGCTGGAGCCGGCCGGCGTCGGTGTGGTGTTGTCGGTCGGGCAGGTGCTTGATCCGATCAATGATCTGGTGGAACGCTTCTCGACGGTGATGCTGGTGGCGGCCAGCGCGATCGGTCTACAGAACGTGCTGCTGAAGATTACCTCGGCACCGGGCTTTGATATTGCGCTGATCGTGATTGCCATATGGCTGCTGGCTGCGACCTGGCTGCCGGTGGCCAGGCTGAAGCCTTCACTGCCGTGGTCACGGCGCGCGCTGCTGGTAGCGGTGTTTGTGCGCTTCGCTCTGCCGGTGCTGGTGGTTGGCAGCGAGCTGGTGTTTGCCGAGTTTCTGGCCACCGAGCAGCAGGCGGCGCTGGATGCGCTGCGCGGGGTGCAGGCCGACATCGAGGAGATCAGTGTCGAGCAGCCGTTGCCGCCGGCGAATCAGTCGCTGGCCGAGCGCTTCAGTCGCATGGTGGACGACACGCTGGGCGCCCTCGACCCGCGCGACAAACTCGAGCAACTCGGTGATCGCGTGTCGGCGGCCAGCGAGCACATCATCAGCCTGATCGTCATCTTTGTGTTGCAGACAATCCTGCTGCCGCTGGGTTTTCTCTGGCTGCTGGTCGAGCTGCTCAAAAGCATCGGCCAACGGCTGACCGGGCGCGTCTGATTCCAGCGCTTAACCCTGTATTTAAGTCTGGTGTCTGCCACCGAAAAAGTGGTCATACCCGCAATTACGCCCGTCGCGCGGTATCCCGCGCGGCAGGGTGCTGATAATGTGCCTCGACGCATATCACCGTGAGCACCTGGTAACCGATGTCAGCAACCAAACCGCAACCGGATCCGGCCGGCCTTAAATTCGGCCCGCTGTGGTTCACGCCGGGCTACACGGCGATCAACCTGTTAACCACCAATTTCGCGTCGTTTTGCACCATCTGCGTGCTGACCTTTATGGGTTTTGCGCAGCCCTACATCCTCACCGAAATCCTGCAGATACCGGCAGAACGGCAGGGCATGTTCACCGGCAACCTTGCTGCCGCGGCAGAAATTTTCCAGATGCTGGTGGTGGGCTTTTTCGGTGCGTGGTCGGATCGCACCGGCAGGCGGCGGGTGTTCGGTATCGGTTTTGCGCTGTTCGCGCTGAGTTATTTTTTGTATCCGCTGGCCACCTCGGAAGGTGAGCTGGTGGCCTACCGGCTGATTTTTGCGGTCGGTTGTGCGGCCGCCCCGGTGATGATGAGTGCGGTGACGCAGGATTCGGTGCAGGAAGTGTCGCGCGGTAAGTGGCTGGCCGTGAACAGCATCTGCACCTCTTTTGGCGTGATCTTCATGGCGCTGTTTTTTGCGCGTCTGCCGGACATCCTGGTGGCGCGCGGTTTCGATGCGGTGTCGGCCGGCCGGTATGCTTTCTGGACGGTGGCGGGCTTTTGCGCGGTGACCGGTGTGCTGATCGTGGCCGGGTTGCGCAAGGGCGTAACCGCGCCCGACCCGGACAAGGTCTCGATCTGGACGCAGCTTGGCAGGGGCATGCAGATTGCCCGCGACAACCCGCGCATTGCGGTGGCGTATGGCGCGGCGTTCATCGGGCGTGGTGACCTGGTGATCATTACCACTTTTTTGTCGTTATGGGTGGTGCAGGTTGGTGCCGCCAATGACATCGGCACCGCCGAGGCGCTGAAAAAGGCCGGCATGCTGTTCGGCGTGGTGCAGGGTTCGGCGCTGCTGTGGTCTTACGTGATCGGGCTGATCTCGGACCGCATGAACCGTTTGACGGCGCTCGGGCTGGGCCTGGCAATCGCGACGCTGGGGTACAGCGGCATGGGCCTGCTCGCCGACCCGTTCTCGGGTATCGCTATACCGGTGGCCATGGTGCTCGGCATGGGCGAAATCAGCGTGCTGATCGCTGCCGGTGTGCTGGTCGGGCAGGACGCGCCGATCCGGATTCGCGGTACGGTGATTGGCGTGTTCAGCATCATGGGCAGTGCCGGCATCACCTTTGCAACTTTCGTTGGCGGCATTGCCTTTGATCGCATCGGTCCCGGCGCGCCATTCCTGATGATGGGAATTTTGAACGGCGCGCTGCTGGTGGCAGCGGTGTGGCTGCGCCGCAAAGAACTAAAATAATTTGGGGTCAGAGTAAAAACTAATTGTTACTCCGACCCCAAATTATTTCTATGATCCCAAACTATTGACTTAACTTAATCCCGCCGTGTTGGCGATGCTGCACGTGCGTGCTATATTTTCTATCGTTCATATGTACCAGATATGCAACGCCGCCCGCGGC
>CAYGKB010000230.1:0-2559 GCA_964350425.1 uncultured Chromatiaceae bacterium
AAGTTTCAACATAACTCCACTCGGGCACGGCCCCGACCGGGTGTCAGCGACCGGCGGACGCCCGCAACCGGCACCCAAGAAAGGTTCTTTTTATTTATATTTCATAGGGTTGTGAAAATCGCACCGCGCCGCTGCACGTCCGATCTGCGGCGGCGACAGATCTGCCTGATCCGCTATGCGGCCAGTTTCAGGAGCCGAGCTGCGACTCTACCCAGGAGCCGACACCGGCGAGAGCCTGATCCAGCGCTGCCGGGTCCGAGCCGCCGGCCTGCGCAAAATCGGGGCGGCCGCCGCCCTTGCCGCCGACCTGTTCGGCGACGCTGCGCACCAGGTCGCCGGCACGCAAACGGTCGGTGGTGTTCTTGGTGACGCCGGCTGCCAGACGCACTTTACCGTCCGCCGTGGCGGCGCCGAGAACCACTACCGCGGTGCCCAGCTTGTCTTTCATTTTATCCACGGTGTCGCGTAGCGATCCGGCATCGGTGTCGTCCGGCAGGCGCGCGGCCAGCACCTTGATACCGCTGATTTCCTGCGCACCCGCGGTCAGGTCGCTGCCACCACCGACACCGGCTGCCATATCGGCGCGTAGTTTTTTGACTTCTTTTTCCAGTGCCTTCTGTTTATCCAGCGTCTGCTTGAGCTTGTCGGACAGCTCACCGCGCGATGACCGCAGCAAACCGGCCAGCGAATCGAGCAGAGCCTGATCGTTATGCAGGCTCTGCAACGCTGCCGCGCCGGTCACGGCTTCGATGCGCCGTACGCCGGAGGCGATACCGGATTCACTGGTGATACGGAACAGGCCGATATCACCGGCGCGTTTGACGTGGGTGCCGCCGCACAGCTCAACCGAGAAATCACCCAGCCTGAGCACCCGCACGTCGTCGCCGTATTTTTCGCCAAACAGCGCCATGGCGCCGGATTCCACCGCGGCATCGTAGTTCATGATGTCGGTCTGCGCGGCCGCATTGGCGCGGATCTGTTCGTTCACCATGTTCTCCACCGCGGCCAGTTCCGCAGGCTTAAGCGCTTCGTAATGGGCAAAATCAAAGCGCAGCTTGTCGGGCGCCACCAGCGAACCTTTTTGCTGCACGTGATTGCCCAGCACCTCGCGCAGGGCTGCATGCAGCAGGTGAGTAGCCGAATGGTTCAGAACAGTGGCAGCACGCGCGGTGCTATCAACAATAGTCTGCAAACTATCGCCCAGACTGATCTGACCGTCGGTGACGATACCTGCATGCAGGTGCGCCGCAGCGCTTTTTTGCGTGTCGTCCACCCGAAAACCGCTGCTGTTGCCGCGCAGTACGCCAATATCGCCGACCTGGCCGCCGCTCTCGGCATAAAACGAGGTGCTGTCGAGCACCACCAGGCCGGTATCGCCATTCTGCAGCGCATCGACAGGCGCCCCGTCACGGAACAGGGCAACCACCCTGCCCTCGCCCCGCAGCGACTCATAACCGGTGAACGCGGTCACTGCATCCACCTGCAGCCCGGCATCGGCTGCGGAAAATTTTGACGCTGCCCGCGCGCGCTCGCGCTGCGCCTGCATGGCCTTATCAAAACCGTCCACGTCGAGGGTCAGGCCCTGGTTGCGCAGAATGTCGGCGGTCAGGTCTACAGGAAACCCGTAGGTGTCGTAGAGCGTAAATGCAACATCGCCGGGCAGTGTCCTGCCGTCAAGCTCCCGTATGGCTTTGCCGAGCATGCTCATACCCTGACTCAGGGTCTCGTCAAAGCGAGCTTCTTCATTGGCCAGCACTTTCTCGACATGCTCCTGCGCCTCGGCCAGTTCCGGGTAAGCCGCACCCATCTGTGCGGCAAGCGGCGCTACCAGCTTGTGGAAAAAGGCATCGCGTGCGCCCAGCTCGTAACCGTGACGCAAAGCCCGGCGGATAATCCGCCGCAGCACATAACCGCGGCCCTCGTTCCCCGGCAGTACACCGTCCACAATCAGAAAGGCGCAGGCACGGATGTGATCGGCAATCACTTTAAGTGAGTTGTTGCTGAGATCTGTGGTGCCGGTAACGCTGGCGGCGGCCTTGATCAGCGCCTGAAACAGGTCTATGTCGTAGTTGCTGTGCACGCCCTGCATCACCGCGGCGATGCGCTCCAGCCCCATGCCGGTATCCACAGAAGGCTTGGGCAATGGAGTCAGGGTGCCATCGGCAGCCCGGTCAAACTGCATGAACACCAGGTTCCAGATCTCAACGTAACGGTCGCCGTCTTCATCCGGCGAACCGGGCGGGCCGCCGGCCACTTCCGGACCATGGTCGTAGAAAATCTCGCTGCACGGCCCGCAAGGCCCGGTGTCACCCATGGACCAGAAATTGTCTTTCTCGCCCATACGGCTGAAACGGTCTTTGCTGACGCCGATCTGCTTAAGCCAGATGTCGGCGGCCTCGTCGTCGTCTTCGAACACGGTGACCCAGAGCCGTTCTTCCGGCAGCCCGAGCGTTTTGGTCAGGAATTCCCAGCCGTAGGCAATGGCGTCTTCCTTGAAATAGTCACCAAAGCTGAAATTGCCGAGCATCTCGAAAAAGGTGTGGTGGCGGGCGGTGTAGC
>CAYGKB010000231.1:0-2557 GCA_964350425.1 uncultured Chromatiaceae bacterium
AGCCGGGTGGGATTCTCATGATCCGACTCATCGCGCAAATCCTCGACCATGGGCAGTTTTTTAGCCCGCATTTGCGCCGCAATCTGCTCCAGTATTTTGCTTCCGGAGGCCTGGTAAGGCAGCCCGTTAATAACAATGTCCTGCCCTTCCCGCTCCCAGGTAGCGCGCACCCGCAAGGTGCCGTTGCCGGTCTTGTAGATCGCGGTAATTTCATCTTTGGGCGAAATGATTTCGCCACCGGTGGGAAAGTCCGGCGCCTTGATATGACTCATGATGCCGCGCAGGGTCGTTTCCGGTTTATCGATCAGGCGAACCAGCGCCGCCACCACTTCGGCAAGGTTGTGCGGCGGGACGTCCGTGGACATGCCCACGGCGATGCCCGTTGCACCGTTGAGCAGCAGATTCGGCAACTGTGCCGGCAGCAGGCAGGGCTCCTGCAGGGTGCCGTCAAAGTTGGGCATCCAGTCCACCGTGCCGGAGCCGAGTTCTGCCAGCAGGGTGCCGGCATAGGTGGTGAGCTTGGCTTCGGTGTAGCGCATGGCGGCAAATGACTTGGGATCATCCGGCGAGCCCCAGTTGCCATGGCCATCAACCGTCGGGTAGCGGTAGGAAAAATCCTGCGCCATGTGAACCATGGCTTCGTAACATGCCGAGTCGCCGTGCGGATGAAACTTGCCAAGCACATCACCAACGGTGCGGGCGGATTTTTTCGGTTTTGACTGCGCCGACAAGCCCAGTTCGCTCATCGCATAAATGATGCGCCGCTGCACCGGCTTCAGGCCGTCGGCAATATGCGGCAGGGCCCGGTCGAGGATCACATACATCGAATAATCGAGGTAGGCCTTCTCCGTGAACTCGGCCAGCGGGCGCTGTTCGATACCTTCGAAATCCAGTTGATTCTGCTGACTCATGCGTCTTTCCTAAACTTCAGCAAGGTTGCCCTTGCTTTCCAGCCACTTGCGCCGATCCTTGGAACGCTTTTTGGCAAGCAACATATCCATGACCTTGTGAGTATCGTCTCCGGCGTCAATAGTCAGTTGCACCAGACGACGTGTGGCAGGCGCCATGGTGGTATCACGCAACTGACCAGGACTCATCTCGCCCAGACCTTTGAAGCGCGTGATGCTGACCTTGCCCCTGAGCTTTTCGGCTTCGATGCTATCCAGTACGCCCTGCCGTTCGCCTTCATCCAGCGCATAGTAGACCTGTTTGCCGACATCAATACGGTACAGCGGCGGCATGGCGACATAGACATAGCCTTCTTTAACCAGCGCGGGAAAATGCCGCACAAACAGCGCACAAATCAGCGTCGCAATGTGGAGCCCGTCTGAATCGGCATCCGCGAGAATACATACCTTGTGGTAACGCAGCCGCGAGAAATCGTCACTGCCGGGATCGAGTCCAATGGCCAGCGAAATATTGCTGACTTCCTGGGAGCCCAGCAACTCGCCGGGGTCCACTTCCCACGTATTAAGTATTTTGCCGCGCAGAGGCAGCACCGCCTGGTACTCGCGGTCACGCGCCTGCTTGGCGGAACCGCCTGCCGAATCGCCTTCGACGAGGAACAGCTCGCAGCGCTCCGGATCTGCAGCGGTGCAGTCCGCCAGCTTGCCGGGCAGCGCCGGGCCGGACGTTACTTTTTTGCGGGTGACCTTCTTGCTTGCCTTGATGCGGCGCTGCGCGTTGTCAATTGCCAGCTGCGCGATCTGATCGCCGGTATCGGGATGCTGGTTGAGCCATAACGCAAACGAATCTTTCACCACGCCCGAAACAAAAGCCGCCGACTCGCGCGATGACAAACGTTCTTTGGTCTGCCCGGAAAACTGCGGGTCTTCCATTTTTGCCGACAACACAAAACTTACGCCGTCCCAGACGTCTTCCGGCGCAATCCGCACGCCGCGCGGCAACAGACTGCGAATTTCGCAATACTCCCGCAATGCTTCAGTGAGTCCGGTACGCAGGCCGTTCACATGAGTACCCCCCTGCGGAGTGGGGATCAGATTGACGTACGACTCGGCCACCGACTGCCCGTCACCGCCAGCCCACACCAGCGCCCAGTCCACTTCCTCGGTGTTGCCCTTGTAGCTGCCGGCGAACGGCTCAGCCGGCAGGGTGTCTGCCTTGCCGCGTTCTTCCAGCAGGTACTCTTCCAGGCCTCCTGCGTACAGCCATTCGTGCTTGTCTTTGGTTTTTTCGACGCTGAAACTGATGGTCAGACCCGGGCACAGCACGGCCTTGGCCCGCAGCGCATGCACCAGGCGCGACACTGAAAACGTGGCAGTGTCGAAATAGCTGGCATCGGGCCAGAATCTTATAGTGGTTCCGGTATTACGCTGACCTACCTTGCCAACCACTTCCAGCTTGCCGACTTTCTTGCCGCCCTTGAAGCTCAGGTTGTATTCCTTGCCGCCGCGGCGAATCCATACCTCGAGGTTTTTCGACAGCGCATTGACCACCGACACGCCCACGCCGTGCAGACCGCCGGAATACTGGTAATTGTCAGAAGAAAACTTGCCGCCCGCATGCAGCCGCGTAAGGATCAGCTCAACGCCGGGAA
>CAYGKB010000232.1:0-2547 GCA_964350425.1 uncultured Chromatiaceae bacterium
TGCCGCCGCAGCGGCGGCCCCGCACTGGTCGCTCAGAATCAGAACATCAATGCTGTCAGCACCGGTTGCTGCGGCGCAGGCGACGCACTTGCGGGTACTGCTATTCAGGGAGTTGCCATCCAGTTCGGCGACAATCAAAACTTTGCTCATGCTGGTTTTCCTGTGTTGTTGCCGGCCTCAGGCCAGCAAACCTTTGTTTTTCAGTGTGCTTAGCAGTTCGTCTACGCTATTGACCATCACGCCTTTACCGCGTGCAGCAGGCGTTGCCCAGTGCGTCGCCACAATCTGCTCACCCGTATCGCTTACCAGGTCAGCCAGTTGCAGCGTTTCCAGCGGTTTCTTTTTCGCTTTCATGATGTCGGGCAGTTTGACGTAGCGCGGTTCATTGAGGCGCAGGTCGGTGGTCACCACGGCGGGTAAATCCACCTCGATGGTTTCCAGACCGGCATCCACTTCGCGGGTAACCCGCGCCGTGGAATCCTCAACTTCAAGTTTGGAAGCAAAGGTGGCCTGCGGACGGTCCCAGATGGCTGCCAGCATCTGCCCGGTCTGGTTGCAATCGTCATCAATGGCCTGTTTGCCCATGATGACCAGATCGGGATTTTCCTGTTCTATCAGGGCCCGGAAAGCATGGGCTGCTGTCAGTGGATCCACGCCGGCGGTGGTCTCAATCAGGATAGCGCGGTCGGCGCCCATCGCGAGCCCGGTGCGCAATTGCTGCTGGCTCTCGCTGTCACCGATAGTCGCGACAATGACTTCGCTGGCTTTGCCGGCTTCGCGCAACCGCAAGGCTTCTTCCACGGCAATTTCATCGAAGGGATTGACGCTCATTTTAACGCCGTCAGTGACGACGCCGGTGCCGTCAGGTTTGACCCTGATACGCACGTTGTAATCAACGACTCGCTTGATACAGACGAGTATCTTTTCCATTTCCGGCTCCTGATTGCCCCGATGTTGTCTGCCTGCGCAGCTGCGAGGCAATGAGCGCGGCTGTTCCGGGGCAAAGGTCGTGTTGCCAGGGCCGCGCTTAATCGCTTATTTTCCAATATCCGTAGCAGACGTTACAAGGGCAGGTACAGCGATGTTGATTTCAGCCGCCGAACTTGCGGCTCAGCCGGACGCCATTGTGGTTGACTGCCGTTTTAACCTGCTGGACCCAGCGGCCGGGCGCGAAGCGTGGCTGGCTGGTCACATTCCCGGTGCGTTTTATGCCGATCTGGACCACGACCTGGCGCGTCCGCGCGGGGACGCGCAGGTGGGAGATGACGGCCGCCATCCGCTGCCGGACCGGGATGCTTTTGCCGCGTTGCTGGGTAGCTGGGGGCTTACGCCTGACAAGTTGCTGGTCGCCTATGACGATGTCGGCGGCGCGGTTGCCGCGCGCCTGTGGTGGTTGCTGCGTCAGGCGGGGCACTCGCGGGTGGCATTGCTGGACGGCGGGCTGCAGGCATGGGAGCAGGCCGGGCTGGCACTTGAAACCGGGCCGCTAACGCTGCAGCCGGGATCTTACCCGCTGCCGGCAGATGCTTTCAGCAGCGTTGGCGCTGACGAAGTGCAGCAGGGACTTGCGCAGGGCAGCCTGACGCTGCTTGACGCACGGGACGCCGGCCGCTTTGCCGGCAGTGTCGAACCGATCGATCCGCGCGCCGGGCATGTGCCGGGCGCGCTCAATAGGCCGTTCAGCGCAAACCTGGCGGACGGTCGCTTCAAGTCGCCCGCCCAGCTCCGGACGGAATTCGACGCCCTGTTGGCGAACCAGCCGGAAAACATCGTTAGCATGTGCGGATCCGGTGTCACGGCCTGCCACAACCTGTTTGCGATGGAGCATGCCGGCCTGTCTCCCGGCAGGCTCTATGTCGGTTCATGGAGTGGCTGGCTGGCAGACCCGCAGCGGCCGGTCGCACAGGCGCACGAAACTTCCTGAGTATTTTTTGCCCTGCATCTTCAGCCGCGCAAGGCTAGAATGGGCGGCCGTTTGCAGCGCCGGCAGGCATTCAGTGTCGCCGGCATGAGTTAAGGAAACAAAAACCAACATGAACGACAGCATATTGCAGCGCGATCACTCCACAGTGCGGGGCACCATCCGCTATACCAGCAAAAAAGAGGGGCGCGAGGGCCAGATTCGTGGCCGCGAATATTTCCAGACCAACACGCACGCTGACGGCGCGCGTACCATTATTGTGCATAGCGAAATCGACGACCGGCCGAGTGTGATGCGCGATGCGACCTACAGCCTGGACAAAGACTGGCGGCCGCTGGATTGTTTTGTGCGCCTTACGGTGGACGACAGGTTTATGGGTAGTGGGTGGTTTCGCATGGGAGATGGTTTCATTGAGTGCGAGACCTATACCGCACTGGAAGGCCGGGTGACGCAGCGCATGGAAACGCATGGCTGGCCAAAGACATTTCAGAACCATGCGATTGCCTGCGATGCCTGGCACATGCGGCTGTTTGACCGCAGCAAACCCGGTGAGATTCAGGCCCTTGACGAAATGCTGTTGTGTTCGCCGGATCATCGCGGCGCCACTGGCCCGATGCTGTTCAAGA
>CAYGKB010000233.1:0-2542 GCA_964350425.1 uncultured Chromatiaceae bacterium
CAGTTGCCGAGGGTGACAAAGTTTCCGAAGGCAGCCTGATCCTGGTGCTGGAAGTCGCTGATGACGATGCCGAGCCGGTATCTGACAACACAGCAGAAGCGGCCGAATCCGACTCGGGTTCGGTGTCTGACACCGCAGAGGCCGCACCAGCGGTGTCTGACACCACAGCGGAACCGGCTGCGGAAGCCAAACCCGAGCCTGGAGTGGTGTCAGACATCAATAAAGGCGCCAGTCAGCTACCCCCGATCAACGAAGGCAGCTTTGCCAAGGCGCATGCCAGTCCGTCGGTACGCAAGTTTGCCCGTGAACTTGGGGTTGATCTTGGCCGGGTGACCGGTACCGGCGCCAAGCAGCGTATCACCCAGGACGACGTCAAAGGGTTTATCAAGGCGGTCATGACCGGTCAGGCCGGCGCTTCGGCTGCCGCAGGCGCAGCCTTGCCGGAAGTGCCGCAGGTGGATTTCGCCAAATTCGGTCCCATTGAAGAAAAACCCCTGGGCCGGATTCAGAAAATATCCGGGCCACGCCTGCATGCCAGTTGGGTGAACTATCCGCATGTCACGCAGTTCGATGAAGCGGATATCACAGACATGGAAGACCGGCGTCAGTCGCTCAAAGCTGAAGCCACCGAGGCGGGTGTGAAACTGACACCGCTGGCCTTCATGATTCGTGCGGTGGTACAGGCGCTGCAGGAATTCCCGGTATTCAATACATCCATGGGGCCGGAAAACAAAACCCTGATCTGGAAAGACTACGTGCATATCGGCTTCGCGGCCGATACGCCCAACGGGCTGGTCGTGCCGGTGATACGCGATGCCAATGAGAAAAATCTTTTCACAATTGCCAAAGAACTGGCGGACCTAAGCGGCCGGGCGCGTGAGGGCAAACTGAAAGTTGATGAAATGCAGGGCGGCACTTTTACGGTGTCCAGTTTGGGAGGAATCGGCGGCACCGCGTTCACGCCGATTATCAATGCGCCGGAAGTGGCCATTCTCGGTGTGCCGCGCTCGAAAATGCAGCCGGTGTGGAACGGTTCCGAGTTTGTGCCCCGGCTGATTCAGCCCCTGTGCCTGTCATACGACCATCGGGTCATTGACGGTGCGACCGGCGTACGCTTTACCACTTACCTGGCCGCGCGCCTGGGCGATGCAGCAGGTCTGATAGGACGCCGTCGCGATGACTGATGTGGTTGAGGTAAAGGTTCCGGACATCGGTGAGTTCACCGATGTTGAAATTATTGAAGTGCATGTCAGCGCCGGCGACGTAATCGCCGCCGAAGATACGCTGATTACGCTGGAAAGCGACAAAGCGGCGATGGATGTGCCGTCATCGGCCGCCGGCAAGGTGGTCGAGGTTGTCGTCAGTGAAGGGGACAAGGTCGCGGCAGGCTCGGTCATTGTAAAGCTGGAGGCGGCTGAGGCTGATTCGGAGTCTGACACCACACCCGAGGCAGCAACGTCGGTGTCTGACACCACAGTTGAACCGTCGCAAGATGCAGAATCCGGGTCAGGCGTGGTGTCAGACACCATTTCTGCCGCGGGCTATGACGGCAAGGTTGACGCCGAAACTAACCTGCTGGTGCTGGGGGCGGGGCCGGGCGGTTACTCGGCAGCTTTCCGCGCCGCGGATCTGGGCCTGGAAGTTACGCTGGTCGAGCGCTGGCCGTCGCTGGGAGGAGTCTGTCTGAATGTTGGCTGTATCCCTTCCAAGGCCCTGTTGCATGCCGCCAAAGTTATTGAGGAAGCGGATGCCATGGCTGAATTCGGCGTGTCTTTCGGCGCGCCGCAAATTGACACCAACAAATTGCGCGGCTGGAAACAGAGCGTGGTAGACCGCCTGACCGGTGGACTGGCGGGCCTGGCCAAGCAGCGCAAGGTTAAGGTGGTGCAGGGCACCGGCCGATTTGTGTCACCGCATCACGTGCAGGTCGAACATGATGGCGCAACTCAGGTCATCGGTTTTCAGCAGTGCATTATCGCGGCGGGATCGGAGCCGGCGATGATACCGGGGCTCCCGGACGACCCGCGGGTGATTGATTCAACCGGCGCGCTGGAGTTGCAGGATATGCCGGAGCGTATGCTGGTGATCGGCGGCGGCATTAT
Source organism: uncultured Chromatiaceae bacterium (assembly GCA_964350425.1). Taxonomy (GTDB): domain Bacteria; phylum Pseudomonadota; class Gammaproteobacteria; order Steroidobacterales. The sequence goes on from CAYGKB010000233.1 coordinate 2,103, forward strand.
CGGGCTGGAAATGGCGACGGTATATGACGCACTCGGTGTCAAAGTCAGCGTCGTGGAACTGACAAAGTCGCTGGTACCCGGCTGCGATCCGGACTTGGTGCGACCGCTGGAGAAGCGCATCAAGGGCCGCTACGAGGCCATCATGAAAGGGATCGGCGTGACCGCTGTGGAGGCCACCGATGCCGGTTTGCGGGTCAGTTTCGAAGGCAAGGATGCGCCGGAACCGCAACTCTATGACAAGGTGCTGGTTGCGGTGGGTCGGTCGGCCAATGGCAACAAGATTGACGCCGACAAAGCGGGGGTCGCAGTGGGTGAGCGCGGCATCATCGGTGTGGACAAGCAGATGCGCACCAACGTGCCGCATATATTTGCGATCGGCGATATCGTCGGCCAGCCGATGCTGGCGCACAAGGCCGTGCATGAAGGCAAGGTCGCGGCCG
>CAYGKB010000234.1:0-2521 GCA_964350425.1 uncultured Chromatiaceae bacterium
CGATCAATACCTTCGTAAATTGCTAGCCGGAGACCGCGGCGGCACCGCCGACGATTTCCGAAATTTCCTGCGTAATAGCCGCTTGCCGGGCCTTGTTGTAATCAAGTCGCAAGGTGTCGATAAGCTTGCCGGCGTTATCGGTAGCGCTCTTCATGGCCACCATCTTGGCGGCCATTTCACAGGCCACGTTTTCCACCGCCCCCCGGTATACCTGCGACTCGATATAACGCTGCAGCACACTGGTCAGCAGTTCGGTCGCGTCGGGCTCATAGAGATAGTCCCAGTGGTCGGGCAACTCGTCGGCGTCGGGAGCTTCCACCGGAATCAGCGTATTGACGCGCGGCTTCTGGCTCATGGTGCTTTCAAAGTGGTTATGCAGCAGGAACAGCTGATCAATACCGCCTTCCTCACCACCTTTCTCGAAAGCATCGAGCATGATCTTGATCGAGCCGATAAGATCTTCAACCTTCGGGTTCTCACCGACATTTGACACGGCAGCTACCACGTTAACGTCGTAGCTGCGGAAGAACTGCACGCCCTTGGAACCGAGCAGCGCCAGATCCACTTCCACACCCTTGTCCGTCCACTGCTGGATTTCCTTCAGCAACATCCGGAACTCGTTGACGTTGAGACCACCGCACAAACCGCGGTCGGTGGTGATCACGATGTAACCCACCCGCCGCACGTTGTCGCGCTGCACCAGATAGGGATGCTTGTACTCGGGATTGGCCTGGTACAAGTGCCCGATAGCGGTGCGGATCTTGTCGGCATAGGGGCGGGTCTGCTCCATGCGATTCTGCGTCTTGCGCATCTTCGCCGCAGCCACCATCTCCATGGCCTTGGTGATCTTGGCGGTGTTTTGCACACTACCGATCTTGGTGCGAATTTCCTTAAGACTGGACATTCATATTCTCAATCGAAGTTTCGATCAACTTGTACAACGGCTCAGCCGTTGCTACAGGTCGGGTCACTCCCAGGTCCTAGTAAGCTCCGTTAGCCTTAAAGTCATCGAGAGCTTGTTTCATTCTGGCCTCGATATCGTCGTTGAAATCACCGGACGCATTGATTTCGGCCAGCAGGTCAGCGTTCTTGTCATTGATGTGGGCATGCATGGCAGCTTCAAAATCCACCACCCTGGCCACTTCAACATCATCCAGATAGCCTTCGTTGGCAGCCAGCAGGGAGAACGCCATCTCGGCCACCGACAGCGGCGAATACTGCGACTGTTTCATCAGTTCGGTCACGCGGGTACCGCGGGCCAGCTGATCACGGGTAGCTTTATCCAGATCTGACGCAAACTGCGCGAAGGCCGCCAGCTCACGATACTGGGCCAGCGCCAGACGCACACCACCGCCAAGTTTCTTGATGATCTTGGTCTGCGCCGCGCCGCCCACACGCGATACCGACAGACCGGCGTTAATGGCCGGGCGGATACCCGCATTGAACAGATCGGTCTCAAGAAAGATCTGGCCGTCGGTGATGGAAATCACGTTGGTCGGCACGAACGCTGATACGTCACCGGCCTGCGTTTCAATAATAGGCAGGGCGGTCAGCGAACCGGTCTTGCCTTTGACTTCGCCGTTGGTCAGCCGCTCGACTTCGGCGGCGTTGATACGTGCCGCACGCTCCAGCAGGCGCGAGTGCAGGTAGAACACGTCACCCGGATAAGCCTCACGACCCGGCGGACGACGCAGCAGCAGTGACACCTGACGGTAGGCCCAGGCCTGCTTGGTCAGATCGTCATAAATAATCAGCGCGTCTTCGCCACGATCGCGGAAGTATTCACCCATGGTGCAACCGGAATACGGCGCGATGTACTGCATGGCCGCAGAATCAGAAGCTGCGGCGGCGACCACGATGGTGTGGTCCATGGCGCCGTGTTCTTCCAGCTTGCGCACCACGTTGGCAATGGTGGATGCCTTCTGACCGACAGCGACATAAATACATTTAATGCCGGTGCCTTTCTGGTTAATGATGGTGTCGATAGCCACCGCAGACTTACCGGTCTGGCGGTCACCGATGATCAGCTCACGCTGACCGCGGCCAATCGGCACCATGGCGTCAATGGACTTGAGACCGGTCTGCACCGGCTGGTCAACAGACTGACGCTCGATAACGCCCGGCGCGACTTTTTCGATCGGGCTGGTGGCGGCCGCATTGATCGGGCCCTTGCCATCAATTGCTTCGCCCAGCGAGTTAACCACGCGCCCCAGCAACCCTTCACCGATGGGAACCTCAAGAATTCGCCCGGTGGTTTTTACCGTATCGCCTTCGGAAATGTGCTTGTAATCGCCCAGCACTACGGCGCCGACTGAATCCCGCTCAAGGTTCAGCGCCAGGCCAAAGGTATCGCCGGGAAACTCCAGCATCTCGCCGTACTGAGCCGAACTCAGGCCGTGAATGCGGGTAATACCGTCGGTAACCGCGATAACGGTGCCTACGTCGCGCGCTTCGGCAGCACTTTCAAAGTTGCTGATGCGCTCTTTGATCAGGGCACTGATTTCAGAAGCTTTAATAGCCA
>CAYGKB010000235.1:0-2520 GCA_964350425.1 uncultured Chromatiaceae bacterium
CCGCTACCGGTGCGGTGGTCGGCGAATGGCTGGCACTGCCGGGGCTGTTGTTCCTCGCTGCTATCCAGATGATTGTGATACCGCTGGTGTTTGCCTCCATCATTCGCGGGCTGGCAGCCGGTGAGAACATTGAGCAGTTAAAGCGTCTGGGCCTTACCACGGTTGGGTTTTTTGTGATCACATCCGCGCTGGCTGCGGCCATCGGCTTGTGGATTACGAGCTTGTTGCAGCCTGGGGTAGCGCTCAGCGCCACCATGCAGGCGGCGGCTCAGGATATTACTGTTGCCAATTCGGCGAGTTCGATAGAACTGGGTTCAGTGCCGAAAATGCTGGTAGGCATTTTGCCCGGTAATCCGCTCAGTTCTATGGTGCAGGGTGAAATGCTGCAGGTGGTGATTTTTGCTGCCGTTGTCGGCGTGGCGTTGATCTCCATGCGCCCGGATACGGCCAGACCCTTGCTTGATTTGCTCGGCTCGTTGCAGGAAGTCTGCATGACGGTCGTGCGCTGGGCCATGCGCCTGGCACCCTTTGCTGTGTTCGGCCTGATGGCGCGGTTAACCAGCCAGGTGGGTATAGAAGCGTTAATCGGCATGGCCTTCTATGTATTCACGGTACTGAGCGGTTTGTTGCTGCTGTTTTGCGTCTACCTGTTATTGATCGCTACGCTGGGAGGTCAGAACCCACTGGCTTTTTTGCGCTCGGTGCGTGAATTGCTGCTGCTGGCATTTTCGACTTCCAGTTCCGCGGCGGTGATGCCGCTGTCCATCAAGACAGCCGAGGAAGCGCTGAATGTGCGTCCGTCGGTGGCCCAGTTCGTCATCCCCTTGGGCGCGACTATTAATATGAATGGAACCGCGTTATATCAGGGTGCGGCGACCGTTTTTCTCGCGCAGGTGTTTGGTATTGATATTGGCCTGGGCGGCATGGTGCTGGTGGTGGCGATGGCCGTCGGCGCATCCATTGGCTCACCTGCCACGCCCGGGGTGGGCATCGTAATTCTGTCCATGGTGTTGTCGACGATCGGCATTCCGCCGTCTGGTGTCGCGCTAATTATGGGCGTGGACCGCATATTGGATATGAGCCGCACCGCGATCAATGTCAGTGGCGATCTGGTCGCCTGCAAGCTGGTGGACAAGTGGGTAGGGAGCCAACAGAGTCTGGCGGAAGAACGGGCCGGTGAAGCCGCTGACGAAGCGTTGCGCGAGCAAACCGGAGAAGACGTGATCACCAAGCCGGCAGGCTGATTCTTCCGCGACAAAGCCTTGATAATGCTCCATAGTTGCCAATTGCCCGCCACTTTACTAATTTGGCGGCATCAGAATTCTTACCTAATGATCGCCTTAACAAAGGAAATCCGATGCGCCAACTATTTTGCTGTCTGACCCTGGTGTCTATGCTGTTGCTGAGTTTTGCGGCACGTGCTGCGGATGACCGCTCCGGAGCCGAAGTGTTTGACGACAACTGCGCCGGTTGTCATACGGGCGGTTTTGCCGGCTTTTTCGGTGGTGCCCCTGATGTTGAAGATGCTGATGACTGGCAAGCGCTGCTGCCCAAAGGCCTTGATGCGCTTACAGCAAGCACCATTGCCGGCGTGGGCAGCATGGCCGCGCGCGGTGGTTGCGATATCTGCACCGACGGGGAAATCCGCGCGGCAGTCGCGCATATGCTTGAGGTTGTTGCCGCGCAATAGAGCTTAGCCGAGACCCAGTTTGGCGATTGGAAATTCGCGCTTCGGGATGGTGACGGTTTTTTCCTCGGTAAACAGCGCACGGCTCCAGTCGCCGCCGTCGCGGCCAACGCCGGAATGTTTGTAGCCGCCGAACGGCGCGCGTATGTCGCGTGTTAACGGCGTATTTACCCATACTATGCCGGCACGCAGCGCCTCGATGGCGCGCATCACTTTGCTGATGTCCTGCGACCATACGTATGAAACCAAACCGAATTCGCTGTCATTGGCTATGCGGTATGCCTCCGCTTCGTCTCTGAACATCAGCAGCGTGGCAAAGGGGCCGAAAATTTCTTCCTGGCAGATCGGCAGGGCGTTGCTTGCTGCCGTGACTACCGTGGGCTCCATAAAGTAGCCTCGCTCGAAACCGCCGGCCCGCTGACCGCCGGTCAGTATCTCAACTCCCTCGGTATGGCGGGCCTGCTCGGCGTAAGCCAGCACGCGCTCCAGTTGATCCCGGGAAATAAGCGCGCCGATTTCGGTGGCAGTATCGTAGGGGTTGCCTAAACGCAGGTTGCGGGTGCGGGCAACAAACGCCTCGGTAAAGCGTTCGGCAATGCCTTCCTGCAACAGGATCCGCGAGCCGGCCAGACATTGCTGCCCGTTGTTGGAAAAGATGGCGACCAGGGCTGCATCCACGGCTCGGTCAAAGTCGGCATCGTCGAAAATTATATTGGCGGATTTGCCGCCGAGTTCTGTCACCACTTTCTTGATGCCGCGACCGGCTTCGGCGCCTATTAGCCGGCCGGTGGCAGTGCCGCCGGTAAAAGCCACCACATCGACATGGGGGTGGG
>CAYGKB010000236.1:0-2512 GCA_964350425.1 uncultured Chromatiaceae bacterium
TCGCCGATCTCAAAGCCGCCGGCCGGCCGGATCTTTATGTGTACGGCACCCACCTCAACACCAGGCTTAGCGTGGTGTATTCCCACGAGCACACGCCTGCCATAGCCATCGCCGACGCGGTGCGCATTTCGATGTCTATTCCGCTGTACTTTGCAGCGATGCGCGTAACCCGAGGCAGGCAGCCCGGCGTGTACGTGGACGGCGGTCTGCTGAACAATTACCCGGTCAAGCTGTTCGACCGGCTGCGCTACATCGAGCGCTGCGACCGCAAGGCATGCGTGCGCGACACCGATTATTACGCTCGCCTGAACCGCGATGTAGCGAAACAGCAGGGCAGGCGCCTGCGCAACCGCTACGTCTACAATCGCCAGACACTGGGCCTGCGCCTCGACACTGCGGCAGAAATTAATCTGTATGCGGATGGCAAACTGCCTGCGGGCGAACCGATAGAGGATTTTTTCGATTTCTCGCGGGCGCTGATCGGCACAGTCATGGAAGCGCAGCCGGCGCAGCACCTGCATTCCGACGACTGGCAGCGCACGGTCTACATTGATGTCGGTGATGTGGGCACTACCGAATTTGATCTGTCAGCTGCGCGCAAGCGCAAGCTCATTGCCGCGGGCAGGCAGGGTGTCAGACGTTATTTCGACTGGTTCAATGATCCGGCCAGTGAACCGGTCAATGCCACCTGAGGGTTTGTGAGGAACGCTTGCCGGCTACTAAGGCAGACCGTGCTAGAGTGAGCATACCGATCTGACAGACAGGGGGAGATGCCATGAACGGTTCCGCAACCGCCCGCGCCGCCCGCGACTGGGGCGGCATTGTTGCTGCATTTGCAGCTGTCATTATCGTCAACGCCATGGCCAACGGCATCCCGCTCGGCGGCCAGACCACCGGGGAAGTGTCTGCCAAATACCCGACCCTGTTCACGCCGGCCGGGTTTACTTTTGGCATCTGGGGCCTGATCTATTTATTGCTCGCGGCCTTTGTGCTCTGGCAGGCGCTGCCGGGCCAGCGCAATAATCCGCGCATCGCCGGCATCAGTACGCTGTTTATTGCCAACTGTCTGGCCAATGCGGCGTGGATTTTTGTCTGGCACTACGACCTGCTGTGGCTGTCGCTGCTGCTGATGCTGGCCATACTCGGCACGCTGGTGCAGATCTATCGCACGCTGGAGGCGGCCAGGCCGCTGGCAATGACGGAAAAGTTGTTATTGCGGTTACCGTTCAGTGTTTACACGGGCTGGATTACGGTTGCCACCATTGCCAATCTGAGTTGCGTGCAACTGGCGATGGGCTGGAACGACGCACTGCTAACCCCGCTGAATTGGACGCTGTTAAAACTGGCTGTCGCCGGGTCAATCGGCGCCACGGTGCTGCTGCGCAAGGGCGATACCGCCTATGTGCTGGTCATTGCCTGGGCCGCTTTCGGGGTTGCCAGCAAGCAGACTGACACGCCGGAAATTGTCGGTGCTGCCACGGTGCTGTCACTGGTGGGCATAATTCTCGCCGTTGGTCACTACGTGTACAAAGCGAGTTCCGCCAGCGCCACGTCCGCCTGAAACTCACGCATCCAGCCGAGGATGGCAATGCGCTGCAGTCGTGCAGCGTCGAGCGGCGCGTCAATGCTGTTGCCTTGCAACGCTTCCCAGGGAAAGCGCAGCCGCTGCCAGCGCGGTTCGGCAAAAAACGTCGCGCGGTATGACTGGTCGTACCAGCCGCAGTCCGAGGTGCGCACGTGCAGGTTGTAATCCTCGTTGTTGCCGTAGACCAGTAACTCAATGCCCTTGTAGCCACTGCCGTCGAGTTCGTCATAGCTGCGCCCGAAGTACATGGCCATCTGGATAAAACCGCCGTTACTCTCCCGCGTTACGTTGCCGGTCAGGCGAATGCAGTTTTTGCCCGCCACCGCAGCAGATTTCAATTGCGCATTGGAAATGCCGCCCATGACCCGGTCACTGAAGCCGCGCCAGCCGGCGCCCGGATGCATGTAGCCGTTGGGAAAGTTGGCCAGCACCAGTCTTTCGTCCTGCACAATTGGCTGCGCCCAGCCTTTCATCAATGGCGCAAGTGTGGCTGCACCGGCAGCCGCGATTAACGAACGTCTTTGGGTGTTCATGCCGAACCTCCGGGGTTGCGGGCGGCGCTGTACCAGCGGGGAATGCCGCCCAGGTGACTGATCAGCGAGCGCCAGGCATTAGTGCGGTTAATGATCCGCACGCTGTAACTGACGCTGTCGGTCAGGTTATAAGTCGTGTGCCACCAGTCGGCCGGCAGCAACAGGGCGTCGCCGGCTTTGAGCGTCACGCGTTGCATGCGTGTGCGTTTCAGTAGCGGGAAACGCTGGTGATCGTCGAGATCGGCATAGCGTACCCGCGAGTTGCGCAACTGGTAGGGGAATTCCCGGCCATTGAATGTATCGAGGTATGGCGCGTCGCCGGGCGGAAACAGCACGAATTCTTTTTCGCCCTGCAACTGCACGAAGCCGACATGCACGCAGACCTGATCCTGAT
>CAYGKB010000237.1:0-2510 GCA_964350425.1 uncultured Chromatiaceae bacterium
GCCGCCAGCTCGGCGTGGTGTTTCAGGACAACAAGCTGCTGGTGGAGCGCAGTACCTTTGACAACGTGGCGCTGCCGCTGATTATTGCCGGACTCAATGACCGGGAAATCGCCCGGCGGGTGCGGGCCGCGCTGGATCAGGTCGGGCTGCTGAAAAAGGAACGCAGCAAACCGGGCGCCCTGTCGCTCGGCGAACAACAGCGGGTCGGCATCGCACGTGCGGTGGTAACCCGGCCGCGGGTGATTATTGCCGACGAGCCCACCGGCAATCTCGACCCGTGGCTGTCGCTGGAGATCATGAAACTGTTCGGGCGCTTTAACGACATCGGCGTCACCATGCTGATTGCCACCCACGACCTGAACCTGCTGGGCAAACTCGGCGGCCGCCGCATCCGGCTCGAGAACGGCGAACTGGCCGAGCCCGAAGATGATGCGCTGGTGTTTTAGGCAGGATGGTGCAGACAATGAAACACTGGCTCAAGCTGCACTGGCGTAACTGCACCGGCTCACTGCGGGACCTGGCGGAACGTCCGCTGGCAACGCTGCTGACCGCGGCCGTAATCGGCATCGCGCTGGCCATGCCGGCGGCACTGAATTTGCTGGTGAAAAACGGCAGCAATCTGGCCGGTAGCTGGGACGATGCGCGCGACTTTTCGGTGTACCTGAAAATCGATACTGAACTCAGCAAGGCGCAACAACTGGTTGACCAGATTGAAGCACTGGCCGGCGTTGAACAGGTCAGCCTCACTTCGGCCGATGCGGCACTGGCTGATTTTCGCGCATCATCGGGACTTGGCGAGGTGCTTGAAGAGCTGGAAGGCAACCCGCTGCCGCATACACTTGGTGTGCGCCCGATCGAAGACATCAGCGTGGCCGAACTCGATGCGCTCGGGCAGCAGTTGGCGCAACTCGACGCCGTCGAACTGGTGCAGATTGATACCGAATGGGTGCAGCGGCTCAATGCCATTCTCGATTTTCTGCGCCGGGTGGTATTGCTGGCCAGCACGCTGCTGGTTATCGGTGTGCTGATCATTGTCGGCAACACCATCCGGCTGGACATCCAGAGCCGCCGTGATGAAATTGAAGTACTCAAACTGGTGGGTGCCTCGGACGGTTTTGTGCGCCGGCCGTTCCTGTACGTCGGCTTGTGGTACGGCATCCTCGGCGGCTTGCTGGCGATGCTGGTGCTGTTGCTGGGGAGCTGGCTGCTGGCGGCACCGCTGGAAACCCTGGTCGGGCTGTACGCCAGTGAGGCCAATCTGCTCGGCATGGACTGGGCCACCGTCGGCTGGGTACTGGCCGGCGGCGTACTGAGCGGCTGGGGCGGCGCCTGGACCGCCGTGGCCCGCCACCTTTCAGCCATACAGCCAAGTTAAGTCGTTATTTAAGCAGAGTTTTTTTCCTTTTATTATGTTAAATAAAGGGGAACCGAACGGGCTCTTAGCACTCTAATACCGGGAGTGCTAAACTTCGCCATCCCTTTGAGAGAGCTATGACACAAGCCTTGAGCCTGACTAACCAGAATCTGATCCTGGCCGGACCTACCGGCAGCCTGGACAGCTATATCCAGGCCGTCAACGCTATCCCGGTGCTCGACAAAGAGACCGAGTTTGAACTGGCCCGCCGCCTGCGCGAAGACAACGACATCGACGCCGCTCGCGAACTGGTGATGTCGCAGCTGCGCTTTGTGGTGCACATTGCGCGCGGCTACAACGGCTACGGTCTGGCGCTCGGTGATCTTATTCAGGAAGGCAACATCGGCCTGATGAAGGCCGTCAAACGCTTCGACCCGGAAGTCGGCGTGCGGCTGGTGTCGTTTGCGGTGCACTGGATCCGCGCCGAAATTCACGAATTCGTGCTGAAAAACTGGAAGCTGGTCAAGGTCGCCACGACCAAGGCGCAGCGCAAACTGTTTTTCAATTTGCGCAAGGCCAAGAAAAGCCTGAGCTGGTTGTCCAAAGACGAAACCGCGGCCGTCGCCAAAGACCTTGGCGTCAGTGAGCGCGAAGTCACCGAAATGGAACAGCGGCTCTACAGTCATGACGTGTCGTTTGACCCGACGCCCAATGAAGACGAAGAACGGCCGTATTCACCGGCGCTGTACCTGCCCAATCCGGAAGCCGATCCGGCCATGCAGGCCGAGGCCGATGACTACCATGACCAGGCCAGCGATGCGCTGGTGGAAGCGCTGGAAGAACTCGACGCACGCAGCCGCGAGATTCTGGAATCACGCTGGCTGGCGGAGAAAAAAGCCACGCTGCACGAGCTGGCCGACCGGTTCGGTGTATCCGCCGAACGCATCCGCCAGATCGAAGCCAACGCCATCAAGAAACTGCGCGTTGCCATGGCAGCATAACCGCCGGCTGACCGCACGCAAAAAAAGAGCCCCGCTGGTTTATACCGACCAGCGGGGCTTTGTTATATCCGCAACAACAAGTTCGGATTAAGCGATCATAGTTAAGCGGTAATAGGCACGATGGTGATTTCCACGCGACGGTTCTGCTGCCGCCC